>NZ_JAAHGN010001312.1:0-1775 GCF_010672485.1 Moorena sp. SIO2C4
CCGCGAGCGCCATAAAAATGTCAAAAAAGTCTAACACCGGGATAGAGAGCGCAACTACTAAACCCTTGGTTTTCGGCTTTAATTTAAGTTACATAATAATCCCTGTCGGTGTTACCCTAATTTAAGTTTAACAAATAATCAGAGTTTTTGGTAGACTCTGCGACATTTTCTCTAGCTGTTTACTAACCTTCAACTTACTAACCTTAAACCTTCAACTTACTAACCTTGGCCAAAAGGCCACGCGATCGCTGAAAGCGGGACGCGCGTCCATCGCGTTCAACTTTCAACCTCATAATCTTCAACTTACTAACCTTCAACTTACTAACCTTCAACCTGATAACTTTCAACCTGATAACCCCAAAAAAAAATAGCCGCAGAAATCATTTCCACGGCTAGGAATTTTTACTTATGTCTCAACGTTGTAAACCCATCCAGATGTGATCCGATGTGATTAGACCGTAAGCTATCAGCTATCAGCTATCAGCTATCAGCTATCAGCTATCAGCTATCAGTTTATGCGCTACACGAACAGTTTTCAGCTATTAGCTATAAGCCAAAGGCCAAACGCTGACCACTGACCACTGACCGCTGACCACTGACCGCTGACCGCTGACATCAGACCTGATGCTTTGGCCAGGGGGCAAAGCCCCCTGAAATTTAAGCCCTTAATCCAGAATTAAATACTTCGTCATTACCGTGATGAATTCGCCAGGAATGTCAGTCGGCTGAAGGGGGCTCCACTCGTCAATTTGGGCGTAACCCCGTGCATAAAGGGTATGCATGGTGTTGGTTATTGCCCGGCGGGAGCCTTTCAAAATGTGCTTAATGGGGTATTTTTTTGGGGAAGGTTCCTGAGGAGTATTACTAGGAGTAATCTCATCAGGATTGTTTTCTGGGTTAGGGCGGAAGTTGTCAGACATAGTAAAAAAAACGTTTTAAGGCTTACAAATATAATCATAACGATTATAAATTAACTTGTCAAGGGTTTTTAGATTTTTTTTTGAGAAGGGTAATTGAAAGAAAATGTACGGATTAAGGAATGCGATCGCGTTTTTTTAAAGGCAACAGGCAACAGGGAACAGGGAACAGGGAAAATCGTAAATATTAGTTAGCGTTCCCGTAGCGTTACCATAGGTCAATCGCATAGATATATTTCAGAGAATACCATTTTTTGGGGAGTAATTTTATCGATAGCGCTGGTAATATTAAATCGGTAAAGTAATAAATTGTGATATTTTTTTTCCCTACTCCCTGCTTCCTACTCCCTGCTCCCTGCTCCCTGTTCCCTACTCTCTACTCCCTGCTCCCTATATTTTCCTGTGTTAGAATAAGTCCAGATTGGGTTTGATGCATCTACATAGATTAAATACTATTTAGTTAAATAAAATATATTCGGTGAGTTATTCAACGGAATTAAACCAAACCTCAGATCACAGGGAGGTGATCTTTAGGTGGTTACATCTGACTGACCTCCATTTGGGTATGGATGGCTTAGAGAATCTCTGGCCAAATGTTGAGGAAATTTTCTTCAATGATTTAGAGTACCTTTGTGAACAGGTCGGCCCTTTGGATTTGGTAATGTTTACTGGGGATATCACCCAGGGCGGCAGTGAATCAGAATTCCAACAGGTAGACAAACTGTTAACTAGTAAGCATTCAGCTATCAGCCAAAGGCCTTTGGCCACGCTTTCGGCAAAGCCGACGCTTCGCGAACGCGAACAGCTATCAGCCAAAGGCCTTTGGCCACTGGGCATAGCCCACGCTACTTGATGTGC
>NZ_JAAHGN010001313.1:0-1774 GCF_010672485.1 Moorena sp. SIO2C4
TAGCCTAATCAGGTACACAGTCTTGTTTCCCGATTCCCTACTCCCTACTCCCGATTCCCGATTCCCGATTCCCGATTCCCGATTCCCTAACACCCAGACCGAATTACAAACTGCTATAAACACTGCTAAATACTACATATCTCAAGGCGAGAGAAGAGAGATACGCCACCCATGAAAAAGGCAAAGTATGCCCAACCGGAAAAGAATCCGACATAGCTGACTGGTAGATGCCCCTGGGGAGCATTGAGGGTGAAGGGGAGGTCAACGTAATCTAGCCACTTTTCGTTGGTGTGCCATCCAAGTTGATCGCCAAAGCGACAGTAAGTTTCATAGTCATAATCGGCACCAGGAGTTACCTGCACACTCTCGGTGACTATGCTCTGCCAGATTCGCTTCTGTACACTAAAGCCAAAGCGCCCATGGCTGTACTTTACCCAGAGGCTGTTGAGAGTACAGAGGTCTGTACAAGGAAAGGTGTTGATATCTGGGATGTCAAGCCAGCCTTCTTCTTCTCGTCCTGCTGCTTTGAGCATAACGGCGAGAGTTTCTTGATCTGCCTCTTGCCACTTTCTACGGATTAGTAAATCCCGTAATGGGCGGTAATCTACTCCTACATCAGAACTAAGGTCATCAGCTTCACTCAAAGAGATGAAATAATCGTTTTCAGTCACGGGCTGTAACCATTCGTGGACTGACTGAGGACGGTCTTTTGGCTCTAAGGCCATGCCTTGGAGAATTACTTGATTTAAGCGATCGCTAATACTAGGAACCAGTTGGTTTGGTGGCACCAGCTCTTCACCGTCATACTTGCGGTAAATTGACTCGGTAGGACTTAGACCAGTTACGGCATGGTACATCGAAGCCGCTAGAGAGTAGACATCCACCGTGGCGTGACGACTGCCTTGGTAGTATAGCTCGTAGGGTCGAAATGGTTTATTGTCAATATGGCTCGACACATTACTATCTCGGAGTATATCCCCAGGAATCCCAAAGTCAATCAATACCGGTTTGCCACTGTTACTGACCACGATATTATGAGGGCTGATATCTAAATGCACCAGCCCTACTCCATGGATTAGATTCAACGCTGACCCAATTTGAGTGATGTACTCTACTGCATCAGTTTCAGGTAATGGTCCTGTGCGTTGTACCAACTTCCACAAACTTTCCCCGGAAATAAAATCCATCACTAGGAAGTAGGTATCTCCTTCTTGAAACAAGTCTCTGACCTGGACCAGGGATTCAAGGTCAGCAGACAGTTGAGCCAGCAGTTGTCCTTGCTTGATAAATTGTTCTCCATAGTTGGGGTAGTCTGGAGCCAATCTCAGGCTTTCGTGTGGTGTTTTAATTACAACATCTTGATTGAGTAACTGATGGACTGCTTTGTAGGTAATTCCAAACGCTCCACGTCCAAGAATTTTCTCGATCTTGTATTTACCACCATGTAACAGCTGTTGCTCTGACCAGACCATATAGATTAGTTGTTATTTATTTCTAAGTCGTGTTTAGGTTTAGTAGATTTACCCTGGCTCCTAGGGAGATTATCAACTATTTTAATACACCCTAAATTCAAATACTATTGATAATACAATTAATGCTATAGCATTATTGAGTGAGTATTCAGCTATCAGCGTGTCGCGTATCAGCTATCAGCGTGTCGCGTATCAGCTATCAGCTAATGCGCTACTTGAGGTGCTTTTGAATAAAACAAGTAAGCATTGGAATAATGCTGAGTAAAGTCACCTCCCAGCGTCGTTCGCACAGCGTGGACATT
>NZ_JAAHGN010001314.1:0-1774 GCF_010672485.1 Moorena sp. SIO2C4
TCTTTTCCCACACCTAAGCTGAGTTCTTACTGCTGTTCGCGTAGCGTGCGCGTAGCCCATATGCTTAGGTTGTGATTTCCCTTAATTCTTCCTTAATATTATGTAACTTGTGCTTTCATGTGCAAGGTTGTTGAAGGCAATTCCCCAAACATGAGTCTGTAATCTCTAGCAAAATGGCCTGGATTCCAAAACCCAAATTGGTTAGCTAGGCTTTGTACGCTACAACTGTCTGGATCACGTGCCTTCAGGCACCTGCGCACCGCATTGAGCCGTCGCACCTTGAGATAACGCATGGGACTCATGCCAAATAAGTCCTGAAACCCATAGGACAACGCTGAACTGCTAGACCCCAATCGTTTGGCTAGCTCCTTGAGGGTCAGGGGTTTTTCCAACTGAGCCACCATTTCAAGCTCGGCTTGGCCTATCAACTTTCTCCGCCGAGACGGTTTGAGGGTAGGGGTGGAACTGCCTTGAATGGGAATGGCTTGAATTACCAACGGAACGATATCATTTGCAACCAGCTGTTGAACATGGGGCTGGTTCAACCAGTCAGGTTTATGTTGCGCCAACCAAAATAGTTCTCGTAGATAGTCCTTGATCTCTGCCATGGGATCGGGTAATATACTGACATGATTCATGGCGAGAAAGCGATCGTCCAAATCATAGCGCTGCAAGTCATTTGCACAAGCTTCAAAGATTCCCACCGGGATGAATATCCCTAATGTCATTGCCACTTGAGGAGTCACGAAGCCCGTTCCCCGTTGCATATCAAAACCATACAAATCAGTTTGGGGACAAAGGGGCTGACCGTGGGCATAACAATTGCCTCCAATGGATCCCCAAACCAGCTCAAAATTTAAATATCCCTGCTGTTTCGGACCCCAAGCTTGAATCGATTGATTGGCGCTAATGCGTGTGAAATATAAATCACCAATCTTGGTAGACAAAAACTTACTCTGGAAAGAACCACGAGAAAGCTGAATCATTTCCATGTGGCTATATATCAAGAACTCAGTCAACTGTTCCACATCCGTAAAACCATAGGAGATAACCTGGGGACTTGCTACCCTAGATTGCTCCAAATCTTGACTAGAAGTTGCTGCTTTCAAACTCATGACTGGTTCAGATAAAATACACTCCTCTTCTAATATTTCAGCAGACGTAAGCATTCAGCCGTCAGCTGTCAGCTGTCAGCCATTCGCGTTCGCGCAGCTTAAAATAAAATTGAAAGTCTGGGGAAAAGCCAATAGCTGATAGCCAATAGCTGTTCGCGTAGCGTGCGCGTAGCGCATAAGCTGTTCGCGTAGCGTGCGCGTAGCGCATAAGCTTAAAACTTACTTTACATTACAAAGGCGTCACTGATGTGCAATTTTTACAATTTACCATCCAGTGACGCCTTGATGCTTACTGAGGTTAGTACAGTTGCTTAGCATGCCAAATTCAACATGCCAAATTCAAAAGATGCTATGTATAGCGGTTTCTAGCCTAATGAAGTACACAGGATTTTTTACCTGTTGCCTGTTCCCTAAAACCAAGGAATATGTACTTCACCAAATTAAAAAACGCTATACTAGGGCTTAGCATTTAGTACCTACGATACCTACCAGCCACTGATGAGCGCACTGAGTGTTGGTATTTAGCTCTTCTTCGATATCCAAATTGGTTCTCATCTCCAGATGCTTGTTCAGATCCAGATACATTATCCAATGGAGTTATCGATGGAGTTATCGATGGAGTTATCGATTGAGTTATGTCTCCATAAACTAGATCTGAA
>NZ_JAAHGN010001315.1:0-1767 GCF_010672485.1 Moorena sp. SIO2C4
CCGAAATCTTTATCGAGTAGTCTGAAATGGCTGGATTGGCTCGATCAGAACTTGCAAATTTTCCAGCGCTTACTAAGAAAGGGGAATTTAAGAATGAAGAATTTAGAATGAAGAATGAAGAATGAAGAATGAAGAATGCAGAATGCAGAATGCAGAATGAATAAATTCTAAATTATCCGGTTAACTAGTTAACATATCGATGAGATGGGAATAGGTAGTTTCCTATTCCCGATTTTACAAACTAATTTCAACTAGTGATTAATTTAAAGGGGAATAATTTACCAATTTATCCAATTGCAGATTTGAGATCATTTTCGGGCGCTCAGGATGTCCACCCCACTCATATTAGTTCCTTGATTCAGCAATTCCAAGTATGGAGCGTAGGCAAAAACGCGATTACGTTTTTGCCCAGTAATTTCTTGTAAAATACCAACATCACACAGATCATTAACTAATTTGTTGGCATTAGGGTATTTGAGTTGAATAATTTTTTGAACCTGTTCAACAGTGATAATTGGCCTAAAATAAAGGTTATCCAGCACGATTATAGCGTTTCCGGTTCGCTTCCCCATCTTATTGACCAGTAGTTGATGATGTTCTTCCTTCATGGTTACTATGTTGCGGGCAGTAGCGGACGCTTCCTGAGCGACTTCGTAAACACCACGCAGAAAGAACTTTAGCCAACCTTCCCAATTGCCACTATCTCTGACAGCTTGAAGTCGGTCATAGTATTCAGAGCGATATTTCTTGAAATAGTAAGAAATATATAAAAGCGGGCGCTTCAGTATATTCTGCTCACATAGAAGAAATGTAATTAGTAGACGCCCTGTTCTGCCATTGCCGTCAAGAAAAGGGTGAACTGTCTCGAACTGAGCATGAGCCAATCCAATTTTTAGCAAAGCGGGAATTGGTTTTGAATCATGCAAAAACTTTTCTAGATTATCTAGAGCTTGTTTCATTTCATGGGGTGGAGGTGGAACGTAAGTAGCGTCTTTGAGGGAACATCCTTCCGGACCAATCCAATTCTGGCTACTACGAAACTCACCTGGATCTCGCTCAGAACCTCGCACTCCTTGCATTAACTTCTGGTGTATTTCCCGAATCAGGCGCAAACACACAGGTAAATCCTTCAAGCGCTCAAGACCGTGGTTAATAGCAGCGATATAGTTAACCACCTCAGCCACTTCTTGAGGATTATCTGGTTCGAGTGTTTGGGATTCAAATTCCAGAACATCTATCAAAGATGCCTGCGTTCCTTCAATCTGACTCGACAAAACCGCTTCTTTGCGAACATACATAAACACAAATAGGTCAGGGTTAGGCAGAGCATCTGTTGATCCATCTAGCCTACCGAGTGCACGATCCGCCTGAGATAGAAGCTGCCACATCTCGTCATCGATAATGATGTCAGGCACAGGCGGCAACGGATTCGGTATGAAAGCTTTATATCCACTAAGCTGATCCACATACTGACCTGCTCTAGTAGCACTAACCATTATTATCGCTGTCGTTAATACTGAATATTTTCCAGCTCTATATTAACGAAAAGCCATCTCTTTCGTTAATAAGCCTATAAATGAAAATTTATATGATATAATTACCAACTCGAAAAAATCAACTGAAAGGATCCATTACTATCCTATAGCAGTCGCCAGGGCAGTTAGGACATCGACATTAGTCTCACACCCTTTGTAAGCGATGCAGAGGTGCGACCCGTGGCGAATTTAATTCGCCAACGGAAAGCGCACCTAAGCGGTCTTGGGGGTT
>NZ_JAAHGN010001316.1:0-1764 GCF_010672485.1 Moorena sp. SIO2C4
TAAAATGAATTCCCTACTAGACCCCAAGATTATTGCCGCCCTCTACAACGCCTCACAAGCTGGTGTAAAAATTGACTTGATTGTGCGGGGAATTTGTGGTCTGCGTCCTGGTCTTAAAGGAGTCAGTGAAAATATCCGTGTGGTGAGTGTCGTGGGTCGTTTTTTAGAACACTCACGGATTTTTTACTTCCAAAATCAGGGTCAAGACGAAGTCTATATTGGCAGTGCGGACTGGATGCGTCGTAATTTGGATCGACGGGTAGAAGCAGTGACACCAGTGGAAGACCCAGAAATTACCAAAGATTTGGAAGAAATCCTGGCAATTATGTTAGCAGATAACCGTCAAGCTTGGGATTTACAGCCTGATGGCACCTATATCCAACGACAGCCAGCTCCAGGGGTTAAAGAAGAATCGGCTCATCAGATTTTGATGGAGATGGCGTTGCAATCAGCAGGGATGGGATAGTTGTAGAATTAAGAATGTAGAATTAAGAATGTAGAATTAAGAATGTAGAATGTAGAATGTAGAATGTAGAATGTAGAATGTAGAATGTAGAATGTAGAATTAAGAATGTAGAATGTAGAATTAAGAATGTAGAATGTAGAATGTAGAATGTAGAATTAAGAATGTAGAATTAAGAATGTAGAATTAAGAATGTAGAATTAAGAATGTAGAATGTAGAATTAAGAATTAAGAATTAAAGATTTAGGAGGGAGAATGGTGAATGGTGAATTAAAGATTTAGGAGGGAGAATGTAGGAGGTAAAACTTAGAAGGTAAAATGTAGGATTCTCAATTCTCAATTCTCAATTCTCAATTCTCAATTCTCAATTCTCAATTCTCAATTCTCAATTCTCAATTCTACATTCTCAATTCTACATTCTCAATTCTTCAAGCCAATCTTTTCCATAAACACTGTTGATGATGGCAGAGATGGTATAGCCCACCAGGGCTGATGTTCCTCTAGGGACTCCTGGTCATAGGGACCAGAGGCAACCGCAATCACACGAGCACCAATGGCTTTGCCACAGTGAATGTCATGGGGAGTATCGCCAATGACGTAAGTCTTTTGAGATGGGATCACACCATACTTCTCGGATGCGATCGCTAAAGCTTGTTCGGCAATATCAACTCTAGTTTCAGTTTTATCGGAAAATCCACCACCACTAAAGTAATCAGCCAAGCCATAATAGCTTAATTTTGCCTTTGCTCCTGCTTCGATATTTCCTGTGAGCAACATCGAAACCACATCAGTTCGATCATGCAAAGCATCTAGAATTTCAATTACCCCCTCCAGGACATATCCTTCTCGGCGGGGCAAACTTTGAGGCAAGTAGTTAACGTAGCCTTCCAGCAGTTGATCCACCAATTTCGGTTCTGGGGACAAACCGTACTGCTTTAGAATATTAGCAGCAATTATTGGGTCTGTCATTCATGCAGTTTCTAGATTTGTCAGTGAAACCGTTTCACCAATTACCTCACTAGCCGCCTCTTCTAGGGCAAATATCCCGGCTCGTTTTGTGGTTAATAAAGTGCTGTCGATGTCCCAAAATAAAACGGTAGTCATTACAATTCTATGGTAATAGAACTTGAGGCAATAGTTGTTATTTAATTACCGTTATTATAACATTTATGTAAGCTATCAGCTATCAGCTATCAGCTATCAGCTATCAGCTATCAGCTATCAGCTATCAGCTATCAGCTATCAGCTATCAGCTATCAGCTATCAGCTATCAGCTATCAGCTATCAGCTATCAGCTATCA
>NZ_JAAHGN010001317.1:0-1757 GCF_010672485.1 Moorena sp. SIO2C4
TCTAATTTGATTCGTGCGAACTTGAGTGGTGCTAACCTCAGTGATGTTAAGGTGATTGGTGGGAACCTCGGTAATGCTAACCTCAGCAATGCCAACTTCAGTAGTGCGAAGCTAATTCGTGCCAATCTTAGTGGTGCCGACCTTAGTGGTGCCGACCTAAGTAATGCGAACTTCAGTGGTGCCTCTCTGTATAGTGCCAACCTCAGTAATGCCAATCTCAGTAGTGCTAACCTCAGGGGTACTGAGCTGAGTGGTGCCAATCTCAGTGGTGCCGATCTGCGGGGTACCAAGCTCAGTGGTGCCAACCTCAGTGGTGCCAACCTCAGTAATGCCAAGCTGATTGATAGCAATCTCAGGGGTACTGAGCTGAGTGGTGCCAACCTCAGTGGTGCCAACCTCAGGGGTGCCTCTCTTTATAGTGCTAACCTCAGTGGTGCCAACCTCAGGGGTGCCTCTCTTTATAGTGCCAACCTCAGTGGTGCCAATCTTAGTGGTGCCAACCTTAGTCTTGCCAACTTGTGTCCTATGAGGGTGTCTGGTACCGATTTTAGTGCTGCAAACCTCAGTGGCGCTAACCTTGGTGGTGCCTACTTGTATCGTGCTGACCTTAAAGATACCGATCTCAGTAGTGCCAACCTCACTGGTGCCGATCTCAGTAGTGCTAACCTTAATGGTGCTGACGTGAAAAATGCCCGATTCGGATATATTGTAGGAATTGATGAATCCACAAAGCTTAAGCTAATTAAAAGAGGAGCAATTTTTTAGAATTTTCCAGGTGAACCCTCTGAAATTAGTTCTTGAAAACTTACCAGTTATGTGTATTAAAAAAGAGCGATCGCCTAATTTACCTAACTGGTAATTCGACTGATAATTTATCTGTATTAAAAAAGAGCGATCGCTCTTTTTTACCTAACTGGTAATTCGTCTGATAATTTATCTGTATTAAAAAAGAGCGATCGCCTAATTTACCTAACTGGTAATTCGACACTAATTTCATTAGCTATATCCAATAACAGTCAAACGGTTAACCTTTAACCATCAACAACCTTGTTATTAATAACATAAATCAGGTTTATCAACAATAATTTCGGGACTTATAAAGGGATTTTAACCTAAAAAAAACTCCTAATTTTCAATGCTTAAGCTAAGCTTTAAACAAAGCGATCCATCACGTTTTTAAAACGTTAATGTTCAGGGGAAGCAGCCATGATTTCTAGGTGGCCACCATTGTAGCTAAGGGCTAAGCAGCGATAAGTTTACAATTTATTGAGTAATGTTTCATAGTTTTGCTAACTGATAGCATAGCGTTATATTCCTGATAATGCTGGGGTGAAGGGAGTGATGGTGATGGGGAGAGTGCTTGTGAATTTTAATTATTTTAGCAGTATAATTTAATTATAAGGAGAATTTTAATGAATCAAACAATGACACTAATCAGGAGTAACGATTATGAAAGATTACAAGAACAACGATGTAGTCAACTCTTATGAAATTGTCAACCGAGAGGAAGGGTATACTCACAACCGTAATACTGAAGAAGTCTTGTTAGCAGACCTGACTGGAATAGAAGACCCTGACCGGATTTTTGAGGGTGTGGTTGACCGTGACACTGGGATGGGACGCACCTTGGAGAAGTTGAGAATTAGCAAACTATCCGGTGGCAATGTGACCGGTGGCGATATTTATGATAAGCTCTTTTTTTTGTTAACCCAACATTCACAATCTAAGATAAGATGACCAAGATTAATGAGATAGCT
>NZ_JAAHGN010001318.1:0-1755 GCF_010672485.1 Moorena sp. SIO2C4
TTCTAAGCTCACTGGTCGATACATCTGGGATGTAGTACCGATTGAAAATCTCCAGTGGCGTTGGCAAGATAGCTTGGCTACAGGGACTCGGCATTATATGCCAGAACAAACTCTGAAGATTGGTCTGTATAAAGCTCCTCAAGGGGATTTAGGATCACCATCGATGGTGCTGGCAATGCCAAAGTGGGATGACCCGAATGTTTATGTACCCTGGAATGAAACACCCCACACGGAATCTTCATCTACTTATTATTTGTCAAAATACCAAGTTCAGGAAATTGAACGCAGTCTCAACCTAAGCGTCAATCCTTTGCTCAACCCAGAGGGAAGTGTGCGAGGTGGGTTAGTGGTTCTAGAAGATATGACTCGTGAGAAGCGTATGAAGACAGCCATGTATCGCTACATGACTCCACGGGTTGCTGATCAAGTCTTAGCCCTAGGGGAAGATACCTTAATGCAGGGCAAGAAGCAAGAAGTAACAATTCTATTTTCCGATATCCGGGGCTACACAAACCTAACAGAACATCTCGGAGCAACAGAGGTGGTATCGTTGCTCAACAAGTATTTTGAAACCATGGTAGAGGCTGTATTCAATCATGATGGCACCTTGGACAAGTTTATTGGAGATGCCTTGATGGCGGTGTTTGGAGCACCTTTACCCCTGCCAAATCATGCTTGGAAGGCTGTCAAATCAGCTCTAGATATGCGCTCACGCTTAGCAAAATTTAATTCCAATCGCAGTCGTAACAACCAACCTGAAATCCGGATTGGAATGGGAATTAGTTCTGGAGAAGTGGTTTCCGGCAATATCGGCTCCCAAAAACGGATGGACTATACGGTTATTGGAGATGGGGTGAATCTAAGTGCTCGTCTCGAAAGCGTTACCAAAGAGTATGGCTGCGACATTATCTTGAGTGAGTCTACCTATAATTTGTGCCGCGATCGCATTGTGGTGCGGGAGTTAGATCAAATCCGGGTCAAAGGTAAAAACCAAGCGGTTAGGATTTATGAATTAATTGGCAAAACCGACGTATCCCTTAGCGATAAAAGAAAACGGTTCTTGGATTTGTATCAAGCAGGGCGTAATGCTTACATCAAACGAGACTTTCACCAGGCACTCAAGTATTTTACTGATGCACTAGATATACAACCAAATGACCGGCCTGTCAAGACCCATATTAACCGAGCTAAAAACTATTGTGATCATCCTCCTGATGATTCCTGGGATGGAGTTTACACGATGACCACGAAGTAAAGAATGACGTATTTCATCCTTTATATACCCAGGCTCTTTTTGCTTTGTTTCAACTCTTTCCAGAGTTTTTTAATCTGCTGGTAAGCCTCTTTTGGAGGCAGCTTACCAGCAGTTTCCAGATTACAGATGTAGCTGACTTTTTGAGCAAATTCCTGTAAATTAGCGTTAAAAACCACGTTTTCTGGCTTGAACTGACCGTGATAGGGACTGTGAGGGTGTAAAAAATCAGATGGATCTACCATAGCTATTGCCTGCACCAGACGTTTTTAACCTAACCTTAACTTAACTGATTAAAGGATAACTCACGCTCCACCAAATTTCGGATTTTGTCTGATTGTGATTGCTGTAATAGACATCAGGTTTTACGGTACTGCCCAAAACACAAGGGCATTGTCTTGATGCAAAGGGCGAGTGGTTTTGTGTCTGTTTGCGAAACACCACGATTCTCCTTTGGAGACACTAGGTGAATGCACCGCTGTTTTACCCGTGGGAACCCCCAC
>NZ_JAAHGN010001319.1:0-1751 GCF_010672485.1 Moorena sp. SIO2C4
TCCTTCAAACCGGGTTTCTGTTTGTCTTGATGCAGTCGCTCATGGGGGGAACCCCCAAGACCGCGCTGCATCGCTATAAATCAAAGGCTGAAATCCAGTAATTATATTAAGAAACCCGATTTATGCTTAATTACTTTAACCATTAACTATTAACAATAGTAACAATTAACCATTAATTATTATATACTGAGTCTAGATTTTTGAGATGATATTTGCTACTAGTTAAACACCCTAAAAACTAATAATTTAAAAAAAATTTTTAATGAAAAATAAAATCCTGAACACTATAGATGAACTAGGTATTCGATTTGTGCGTATCATCTGGTGCGACAATGCTAACATCATCCGTGGTAAAGCAGTCCACTGGAAAACCTTACCAGACTACCTCAAGCACGGTGTGGGCATTTCAGCAGCCCAGCAAGCTCTACCGGTGATGTATGATGTCCCAGTCCCAGGCAGTGGCTTGGGACCCATCGGTGAAATCCGCTTAGTACCGGATTGGGAAACCTTAACCCCCTTACCCTATGCTCCTGGTCATGCCCGTGTGTTTGGGGATATGGTCAACAATGGTAGCCCATGGCCGTATTGTCCCCGAAACTTCCTCAAAAGGATGGTAGCAGAAGCGGAAAGTGAGGGCTTACAAGTGGTTGCTGCATTTGAAAATGAGTTTTACCTGCTGCAGCCAACCCCTGAGGGGATTCTACCGGTAGACAATACCGTATTTGCCTCGACGCTGGCAATGGATCAACATCAAGAGGTGATTGACCACATTGCTGAAGCCTTGGTGGAGCAAGGGATGCCCGTAGAGCAGTATTACCCAGAATGTGGTCCTGGTCAACAGGAAATTTCTATACTGTACACCCAAGCCCTACCAGCGGCAGATCAACAAATAGCCTTCCGGGAGACAGTAAAAGCGATCGCATTTCAACATCACCTGGTTGCCTCATTTCTGCCCAAAATCCTACCTGACCAAGCGGGTAATGGTTGTCACCTCCATATCAGCCTATGGCGGGATGGGAAAAACCTGTTACTCAATCCAGAAGGAGATGGGGGACTTTCCCAAGTCGCCTGTCAGTTTATTGCTGGAATTCTACAGCATTTACCAGCTTTAATGGCACTAACTACACCCAGTACTAATTCTTATCGACGGATTCGCCCTCATTGTTGGAGTGGCGCGTTCCGTTGTTGGGGAATCGATAACCGAGAGGCTGCGGTCAGGGTACCGAGTAACCCAGACGGTGAGAGTCCAACAAATTTTGAACTGAAAACTGTTGATGCTTCTTCTAATCCTTATCTAGCCTTGGGAGCAGTAATTGCGGCTGGCTTGGATGGAATTCGTAACAGTATGGAATTGGGAGAATCCGTAGCAGTAGATCCAGGACATTTGACAGAATTAGAACGTAGTCATAAGGGTATTGAGTTATTGCCAACTAATTTAGGGGAAGCGATTGGTAACTTAAGTGCTGATCAAGTACTATTGGATGCCTTAGGAGTAGAATTGGCTCAAGCCTATATAGCGGTAAAGAAAGCCGAGTGGGAGGCAATGAAAGATTTTGAGTTGGAGGAAGAAGTCGAGCTTTTATTAGAGCGATATTGAGCTAATTGATATTCGTGAGGATTCAGCCCTCAGGTATCAGCTTCACGCCTGATACCTGAATACTAATCTAGACCTTTTCATCTATAAGCAGCCACTTTGCTCCACTAATAACTTCCATGTTTGAGGACCAACAATCCCATCAGCACTCAAGCTA
>NZ_JAAHGN010000132.1:0-10870 GCF_010672485.1 Moorena sp. SIO2C4
TATCTTCCCGAGTATAGTCCTGATTATAACTTAATTGAATTGGTTTGGCATTCAGCAAAAGAATATATTGCCAATCGAGTTTTCAAATCAATTGAAGAATTAGAATGTTTGTTAAATCATCTTTTAAATGAAGGAGGGTTAATTATAAAATGGGTACGAAAAATAAAAAACAAAGGCAATGCTGTTATCACAGTTTAAATGCGCAACAGCTTAGTATTTGTAGTATTTGTTTCCAAGTCCACTAAGTTCAAGTTAAACATTTCTTCGAGCACCTATTCCTATCCAACTCCGACCTCCTTTATTGTCTGGTCTTAGGTATGGTAAGGCTAGCCAATTTTGCAGTATTTAGCCAATTTGACCGATTTATTGGTGCCCGTTGACGCTTCTCGGTAAACCCGACCGGGGTCCCAGCGCAAAATACCATTAAAAATGCTCAAAAATTATTCACGTTTTCCGAAAATCTTGCTTCCTAGGCGAATCATCGTTGCTCCTGCTTTAATAGCCTGCAAATAATCTCCCGACATTCCCATTGACACTTCTTTTAAATTTAACTGAGTTGTTTGATTAAGCTGTTCCTTGAATTTAGCAACTTCTACAAATGCATCAAAAATTTCAGCTTCCGATAACTCCAAGGGAAGAATTGTCATTAACCCTTGAATATCTAAGGAATCGCAAGCTTCCAATTCTGGTAACGTTTCTAATAACTGCTCAACAGACCAACCATATTTATTAGGATCGGGCAATATCTTAATTTGTAAACAAACCTTAGGTCGTTTATTTAACTCATTAGCCCGCCGATTTAAACTCTGGGCTAACTTTAAATCATCAACGGAATGGATCCAGTCCATTGTTTGAACAGCTAGTTTAGCTTTATTTTTTTGTAAGTGACCGATAAAATGCCAGGAAATCCCCTCTAAATCTTTTAACTGCTCCTGCTTAGCACAAGCCTCTTGCAATCGATTTTCTCCGAAATCCCGAATTCCCGCACCATAGGCTTCCCGCATTTTTTCCACAGATACGGTTTTGCTCACTGCAATTAAACGGACATTAGGCTTTAACTGTTGAAGAATCTGCTGGATATTATCAGTAATAGGTGTAGTGATAGTTAAAGGTATTTTTTCCATAGTCTTCCTCTTGCCTTTTTCCTCCATGGCTTCACCCACCAATCACTTTGGACAAATCTTGTAGGATTACCTCAGCTGACTGGTATCTGTCAGCGAAATGATAGGTTACCATCTTTTCTATAATTTGGGCAAATTCTTCAGGTACATCTGCCAGATTACGCCAGATCACTTCACCACTTTCTGGAGAAATGGGCAATTGATAGGGACGAATGCCAGTTAATCCTTGAATCCCAATCATACCTAAAGCATAAATATCACTATTGAAACTAGGGTGTCCCGCTAATTGCTCTGGTGGGGCATAACCGCGAGAGCCAATGGCAACCGTAGCATTTTCTTCCTGACTCTGCTCTGGGCTTTTAATCTGTTTAACTGCTCCGAAATCAATTAGTACCAGTTGACCATCAGTTTCACGACGGATAATATTGCCAGGTTTGATATCCCGGTGGATGACGCCGTATTTGTGGATAAAGACAAGAATTTCTAAAATATCTTTCAGGATATCCGCGACTTCCTTTACTCCAAGCCGTTTATCTACGGGCAATTCGTCACTCAGGGACTGACCGGGAATATATTCTTCCACTAAGTAAAATGCTTTATCTTCTTCAAAATAAGCTAGTAGTCGAGGAATCTTTAAATGATTACCCAAGATTTCTAATATTTCTGCTTCAGTGCGGAATAGCCGTCTGGCAATTTTCAAGAATTGCGGATCGCTACGAGCCGGTTTCAATTGCTTGACCACACACTGGGGTGAACCAGGTCGCTGAGTATCTTCTGCTAAATGGATTAGACCAAACCCACCTGAACCAAGAACACGCTTGGTTTGGTAGCGTCCAGCTAGGAGGTTATGTTCGGGTCGGTACTCTACCGATGTGCCATCAGGGTCTGCACCAGCTGTTGGGTTCCAAATTGCTGTGGCATCTTCTTGAGATAAATCGGTTTGTGGTATCGGTATAGTTTTGGTGTTAGTGCTGGAGATGGTTTTGTTTTGTTCTTTCAACAACGCCTGTAACAAGGCCAAGTTCTGTTCCTGTTCTTGAGCTTTGGCTTCAATTTTGCGGCGCTCTTGCTCTGCTTTTATGCTCTCCTGTTTAGCCTTGTAACCGGTGTAAGTCATTACACCAGTACCCGAAAGGATTAATGCCAACGCAGGTGCCACAACAGGTATCCATCCTGAGTTGAGAAATAGCAGGTAGGATGTTCCGAGCAAAATACCTAGAGCAATACTCTCAGATAGTACTAACTGTCGAGTGTTGCGGCTTACCCCAACTAACACGCCCCCTATTAGTGTCCAACCCCAAATCCACAAGCCTTCTGTCCACTCAGACCAAAACCAAAACTGTGCTCTTCCCTCTCCAAGTGCGCCACTGAGCAGTTGACTCACGATTTGACCATGTATCATGACTCCTTGCATATGCTTGCTTTCTTTTTGAGCAAAACTGTAGGGTGTTAAGAAGTCATCATCTTTGATACTAGGAGCATTCATCCCGATTAGGACAATCCGGTCTTTGACCAAGTCCGGTTCAATCTCCTCATTCAGAACCTTAGTTAAGGTAACGGTATCGGCAAGGTGATCAGCAGAGCGGTAATTCAATAAAATTTGGTAGCCTCCCGTATCTCCCTTTT
The DNA here is from genome assembly GCF_010672485.1 of Moorena sp. SIO2C4. NCBI lineage: Bacteria > Bacillati > Cyanobacteriota > Cyanophyceae > Coleofasciculales > Coleofasciculaceae > Moorena > Moorena sp. SIO2C4. The sequence goes on from NZ_JAAHGN010000132.1 coordinate 2,748, forward strand.
GGTAACCTCCAGCAGTAGGAGATATCTTGTTATAGACTGTTTTTCCTAGCTTCATCTGTTTTCGGGAGATGTTTTCGGGCTTGATTCCCCGCTGTTCCAAATAGCTTCGGGCTAACTGAAAGCCGAATGATAATCTGGTGGTGCAACCCACGATGCTGGTATTATCACTGGTATTGTCAAAAAATAATGGAGCCCGCCGGACGATTCCATCGGGATCTTCAAGTAGATTAACAAAGCCTACACGATGCTGAGAAATGTTTGGGGGGGCTGCAACACTGGATGCTTCTGATTGACCCCGATAGCAAATTGGGATTATGCGATCGCTACTTTGCAGTAGTTCAGAAAATTCGCCATGACCCGGTTCTACTGGACTGTCTCGAAAGATATCGACACCAATGACAGCGGGTTGATGTTGCTCCAACTTCTGTAATACCTCATACATTACAGCATCTTTGATTGAAGACCCTCCTGGAGCTGTTGTGCCTTTTAAATCTGGCTCAGTCACCTCTACTACTAAGAGGCGGTCATCGGGTGGTAAAGCTGGTCGCAGCTCTATCATCCGGTCGAAAGCCTTTAACTCAAAAAACTGTAACATTCCTAGGTGCTTAGACCCTAGCATTAAACCAGTTACCGCCAAACTCGCTACCAATGCTGGGTTTATCCCAACATATTGCCCCAAGCGTTTCAGCCGCGACCAAGCTTTCGCAGATTTTCGGGGCGGGGGGGAGGGATTTTCCACCTGGGGGCTAATAAGTTTTGATTTGTTTGGTGACTCTTCTGTCGCCACTTTTACCAGCTGAGCACTCATATATAATAGTTATTACTAGAAACGATCACCCTTGATGTTCACCCTTGATGATTCTATAAATAATACGATCAACGGTTCGATCACCCTGTAGAGTAGTGACTCATTCCTTGATTCAATGCCCTGACCTAAGTTGGAAACGTTGCTCTTTGTATTTTCCCGATCGATTTAATCGATTGAGCAGAAGCAATGGAAGCGAAGTTGCTTACACTACCATTTGGCTTTTTTTTGGTTAGGAAGCAAGTCGTGCTTATTGTGTCAAGCTATCAATCGGATTATCTGAAATTTGTCTTCAACTTCGCCGTGGTCAACCACCCTTATCCCAATTATTGATGCCCACCTGACTAATATCTTGGGTAATTCTACATTGATAGTTTTGACAGCAAAAACTGGCATTTAGCCTATACAAACAGCTTCCTGCATTTTAGCTTAACAACCGGTGGATAGTCTTCATCCAACATATCGGCAAGTTTTACTACTCACAGGATGCCCTATCGCCAACTTTTCTTTTTTTGATTGCTTTATCAACACTAGAAAATCTGGCTACTGTCATGCTTCAAGTACAGTTTCGGCTTTGGTTATCTACTTGAAAAGACTTCCAATTCGCCGTTGCTTATCTATTGTCACTTATTAGTTAGACAAAAAAAGACAAAAAACACCTATAACTATCAGCCTGGCTTCAATCGCAGGTTGATAGTTCGTACACCCCTACTGCTAATCTATACCGTCATCAACCCTGCCAAGTCATCATCCCACCCTGACCTAACCGGTTCATAGGTGGGATGAATCGTAGGGATTATTGATCACATAGTCTTCCGAGAGACAAACGTTGGTCAGGTAGTGAGGTTACTTTCCCCCGGATTCATCCGTCGGGTTTGTACTACTCCTTTCTGACACAACCTAGAGCTTTTTGGTAGATATGTCTAAATTTGTAGATATTTTCTGATCAAACCAACCCCTAGAGCCAAACCGGTTTTCTAGCGGGGGAGAAGTTTACCGGAAGCCCACGGCGGCTTGCCAGACAAAGGCTAGCAGCAAGAAGAACACAGGGATGACTGGTAGAACGTCCACCACTGGACCAAAAATAGAGTAAGCTTCGGGTAATGTTCCTAACAGGAGTGCAGCTTCCATATCTTAAATCTTCCTTTCCAACACAGATTTAATAATTGACATGTATCTTAACATGAAGTGAACAGCCATTGAGCAAATTGTGTAGTGAATTGATCACTTAAGATGGCTGCCCTGATCGCTTGAGTAAACCGAATTAGCTCAGTCACATTGTGGTGAGAGAGTAACATATAGCCTAGAGATTCACGCGATCGCACTAAATGGTTCAGATAAGCACGACTGAAATTCTGACAGCAATAGCAAGGACAACTGGCATCTAAGGGGGAAAAATCTTCCCGAAACTGGGCGTTTTTCAAGTTCCAGCGTTCCCCCTGGACTAAGGCGCTACCATGACGTCCCAGGCGAGTGGGAATAACGCAATCAAACAAGTCTATGCCAGATGCGATCGCTAAAACCATTTCCCTGTAGGTACCGACCCCCATCAGATAACGAGGCTTATGCCATGGCAGTAATGGAGCGGTTGTCTGGACAATTTGGTGAATCAATTCAGGCGGTTCCCCCACACTGACACCACCAATGGCATAACCTGGTAAGTCCAGCTCGACCAAGGATTCGGCAGCCCTTTGACGCAAATCTAGGTACACCCCACCCTGAACTATACCAAACAAAGCTTGTTGTTCAGGGCGATTGTGGGCAACAATACAGCGTTTGAGCCAGCGATAGGTTCGTTGAGTTGCTAATTCTACCTCAGTTCGCTCAGCTGGATAGGGGGGACACTCATCAAATGCCATGATCACATCTGCTCCCAAGGCATGCTGAATTTCCATACACCGTTCTGGGGTTAGATCAATCATCCGCCCATCCCGAGGAGATCGAAACCTCACCCCCTCTTCAGTAATAGTACGGAGCTGGCTTAAGCTAAACACCTGAAAGCCACCAGAATCAGTTAAGATTGGTCCGTGCCAACCCATAAATCGATGCAGACCACCGGCTTGTTTAATGATGGCTTCTCCCGGTTGCAGATGGAGATGATAGGTATTAGCCAAAACCATTTGCGCCCCAGCTACCTCTAACTGGGCTGGTGTTAGAGTTTTTACCGTTGCTAGGGTGCCTACTGGCATAAACCTGGGAGTTTCCACCACACCATGGGGGGTCACAAACACCCCAGCTCTTGCCTTAGTGTGGCTACAGGAAGCCTGACATTGAAATGAAAAATTAATTTTCTGTTGATTCAAGTTGATCTAGGTCTTGAAATATCGTTAACTAGACCATAGCTTCTAATTCGGTTAACCCAGGTTAAACTCTTGCGTCTTCGATATTTTGTATTAGATGCATCCAACTTGGAGCAAGCCAATACTTATACCCTTGAATTTCATTAATCAACCTGTAACCTTCTAACCTTCTAACCTTCTAAGCTAAAAAGGACTATCTGCATCATCATCAATTTGCACATCCCATTTCGCGCTTAGAACCTGTGTGACCATAGCTTCAAGGGCTTCCGCCTGAAGTTGATCAACACACTCTTGTTGCAAGGGATTCAACAGCGGAATCAGCCGCAACTGACGATTTTCATTAATTAGGTCAAAGTATGCTTCTTGGGTTGGAGACTGACTCAGTTGTAAATAGTCAAAACTATGGACATTGATGTAAAGTGTCCGATTGGCAATCAGGGTCGAGCAATGGGGATCAGCAAATACTTCCTGAACTAACCCTTCCCCCTGGTTCTTTAGTTGACCATCGAGAGTGTGGATGTAACGGACGCAACCTAAATCACCAAGCAAGCGTTTCATATCTCGCTTGTTGATGATAATGCCAGTTTCAATGATGCAAGGAGCTGGGAGTTGGTGTCGAGATTGGTGGTGACTCATGGATAAAAGCCTATAATGCTTTTCAGGGCTGATATTGACATGCAACTGGTATATTTAATTGATTGGCGAGGCAACCCTAAAGGTTAAACCAATTGATGAGAACATAGCTACGGCAACGGGTTAAAACCAACAATAAAGGTTAATGGTTATCGTACTTAATACCTAATCTAAGCATGCTTAATGGTTAATACAAGCGTATAAGCGTGTAAACCTACAAGCGTTTAAGGGTGTAAGGGTGCCTAGTAAGCAGCAAGAGATAATTCCAATAGATGCAGGGGATAATCTCTGTTAGGTGTTTATCTTTAAATAGTTCACAGTAAACTCGTCAAATCTAGTCAACTAGATTACTCCTGTTTAAGGTTTTACCCTTATTGAGTGAACACCAACAGCTTATATCCCAAATGGGGTCAACCCATTGCCAACTACTTTTTATTGATGCAGTCGCGCTATAGCCAGGGGCCGTGTGGAGCACATTCGAGCACCTTGTCAGCCCCGTGGAAACCACGGCAGTTGCTCATAGGGGAGACCCCCTTTGGCCGCACTGCCTCCCCGTTGTTGGCGCTGCATCGCTTCTACCAAGGAATGTTGATTGAGCCGTTTTGGTCGGAACGAACTAACTAGATTGGCAGCCCGTTGCTGTTGAGACCTAACCCATAGGGTGGAGTAACTTGCTGCTTATAACAACAGCTTATGACACCATACTATCCCAATCTTTCGATGGTGCTCAAAGGAAAATTCAGTGACATCCTCCCGGCGCTGATGCTACGCATACAGCGCGGGCTTCCAAGAATCACTTCAAGGATTTCCTGGTTGCTCCCTTGTGGGGTTTCGCCTCTGACCTAGATTGGGTTGCCCCAACCCCCGGTAGACCGACTGCACAGGCAATTTCGATTCCCGACTGTCCATCGGTACTGATCAGTTGTATCCCTCTATTTTTTATGACTTGACCGCTAGCTACATCCCTATCGGTTTTATACCCACAATCAGGGCAATTGTGAACTCTAACACTCAAGTCTTTTTTGACTTGCCCACCACACTCAGGACACTGTTGAGAAGTCCTCCTGGCATCTACTTCACCAAAAAACTTTCCACGCTTCCAGCACACATACTTAACGATGGTTCGGAATTGTCCAAACCCAGCATCAAGCATATACTTACCCAACATCCCTTTGGCACTAGTTTGATAGTCCAAATCTTCCATGAAGATCATATCTCCAGCATCACAAAGAGCATGAGCTTGTTTGAAGTGAAAGTCCTTCCGAGTGTTATCAATTTTGTGGTGAAGTCTAGCAATCTGCATCCGCTGTTTCTCGTAATTCTTAGACCGTTTCTGCTTTCTAGACAACCTACGTTGCAGCACTTTCAGCCTACTTTGCAGGGTCTTAAAAAACTTCGGCGGCTTGACGAGAGCACCATCACTTGTTGCTAAGAATTTTTCCAGCCCGACATCGACGCCAATGGGATGACCATGTGGCATAGGGTCTGGAACACTGACATCACATTGAATGTTGATAGATGCATACCATCGGTCAGCTTTCCGTATGATTCTCACTTGCTTGACCACAAACCCGTTAGGGATTGGGCGATGCAAGTTAATTGGAATCAGTCCTATCTTGGGCAATTTGATGTGCAAGTCCGTAACCGGATTGTCTTTAAACTGAGGGAACAGCAAAGACTTGAACTGCCCATGCTTTTTGAACCGTGGAAAGCCAAAACCACGGGACTGAAAGTACTCCCAACCTTTGTGCAACTGCTTGATAGCTTGCTGAAGAACTTGAGAAGGAACCTCCTTGAGCCTGGGAAATTCTTTCTTAGCGTTGGGCAGGTTGTTCAGTTGATTAATTTCGTTAGGAAACTTTGCTTCAGATGAAATGATGTACTCTTTTTCAAGAGAGCATCTGTCTATCAAGCATTTGCGACTATCACACCAATCTTTGATCTCCCGCAACGCATAGTTGTAAGCACTGCGACAAATTTCCATCGACTCAATTAATCTTTGTTCTTGAGTGGCGTCTGGGTAGATTCGGTAGCGATAGTTCAGAGTCAACATCCTAATATTCTAGAGGATTTACTGGCTGTAGCGCTACTGTTAAATGTTGTTAATTGAGGGGGTGTTTAACCCCCTCAATTAACCTGGGGGAGTCCATGTATCCCGGCGCTAACAAGATCAGATATAGCGCGGGTCTTATCGCTCCCCCAGGTTAATTGATTAGTTGAACCTCCCCACCCTGAAGAGGGATGGGGTATCCTTTGCACAACAACGCTCGTTGCTGTTCTCGACCTGGGCGTGACTTTCCCCCGCACGGTCGGTAGCTGAGTGGGGTCAATACCCAGTTTTTTTTGAGACCCTTACTTTTTATATTAACACTATTTGAGAGGGAAAAGAATACCCCGTCCTCTTAGGTCGGGGATGAATTTTCCCTCTCAAACTCTCCCACTCTGATCAATTTCAGTAACAGCAGTAACCCATGAAGTATTTTACCGGACAACAATTTAAACAATGGGGACGTCAACTTTTCTGTTCAATGAGCAGTGCTGTAACTTTTTATACCTGTATTCCCCTACCAGCTAGCTGGGGGATGGAGTTTCGGGGCATTGCCCGTTGGGCACCGATGATTGGATTGCTGATTGGGGGGATACTGGTAATATTAGATACTTTATTGCAACAGTTGGGGATGCCAGTATTCACTCGCTCTGCTGTAGTTGTGGTCAGCTGGCTTGCCCTGACTGGAGGATTACACTTAGATGGGGTGATAGACACAGCGGATGGTTTAGCAGTTCCAGATCCCCAGCGCCGTTTAGATGTGATGGCAGATAGTGCTACAGGAGCGTTTGGGGCAATGGCAGCCTGTACTCTATTACTGTTAAAAACAGCTGCCCTAACTGATATCGGGGCTTATCGGTGGGCAGCTTTGATGGGAGCAGCTGCTTGGGGACGCTGGGGACAAGTAGTAGCGATCGCATTTTATCCCTATCTCAGACCCACCGGTAAAGGAGCATTTCACAAACCATGGATACGTATTCCCCAAGATATTCTCTTGGGATTATTCGTTGTCTTAAGTTTATCTATAGTGCCAGTGTTGCTTGACCCGACAAATGCTTGGTTCTCCTTAACCATGGCCATCGGAGGATGTGCGATCGCTCTACTGACTGGCGGCTGGTTCCACCGCCAGCTGGGGGGACATACTGGAGACACTTACGGAGCAGTGGTGGAATGGACAGAAGCCCTGTTTCTGTGCTTACTGACCCTCATCCTTAACTAATTCTTTCGCTAATTCTTTGGCAAAGACGACCTGTTGGTTAATCGAGTACTTACCGACTCGACCACTAACCCCCTAAATTGGTTTAAGTCGGGTTATCTTTAATCTGAACGTGCCACCGCCCGTTGAGCCAAAGGCACGCACCCTGATAATGTACTCATCTGTCTCAGTGATGCGAGCAAATAACAAGGAGTTAGTACTCCCATCTGGTCCATCATCATTTTCCGCTACCGTAGAACCATCAGAAGCAATCACAGAGATCATCGTGTCAAAGTTGTCTGAGATCAGGTCGATGGCAACTTGGTCTCCCGCATCAAGATTTACTACATAGTCTCGGGCAAAGCCACCGTCCCCGATCGGAATATCTTTTTGAGTCAGGGTGTCAACAATTTCTTTGCTATGGGAAATCGGCTGCGGATTGTACAGGTTTTGTGCTCTGGCTACCGGTGCAGTTAAGCTCGTTGCCAAGAAAGTTGCTGCTACAGGTATAACCCAGCTAAACCAAGCAGCAAAAGCTTTACTCATCTAAACTAGATATCTTTTAGTTGCTAACATTTCTAACACTGTACCCTAACCCCCTTCAAAAAGCAGGGTCGTGTCGAGTATGGGATTGAAGTAGACCCAGGCTATCCCCTGACAATACAACCAGCTTAATCTATTGCTGACGGGATGTTCCACCGCCAAATTTTTGAGATTTTTCCTACTTTACTCTAGTCATTTTATAAGCACAAAAAAGCATAAATTCAACGCGATCGCTATTTCAACCTCACTTCGAGATAACCAACTTTATCCAGGAATTAAAAGCTTTGAGTCTGTTCTGCTCTCTCCTCAAAAAAATCGCCAATTTATGACATCAAACTGAGGTTATTTCCCTCAATATTTACTTCGGAAGAGATTTTTTTTACTAGAACTTGTCAATGATTCATTTATCCTATATAATACTGTTATAGGAAGAGTTAAAACAAGGCAACCAAATGAACAAGTATGTTTGTACTACAGAAGCAGCATCTCTCTTAGGTATTTCTTCTCGGCGATTGCGCCAACTTCTAGAGAAGGGTCGGGTTCGGGGTGCTTATAAAAGTGGGAAATTCTGGATTATTCCCCTGTTCAACAATCTGCCCC
>NZ_JAAHGN010001320.1:0-1745 GCF_010672485.1 Moorena sp. SIO2C4
TCAGTGTGGGCTTCTTGCCAACTCCGCCCATTGGTTAGGATACAAGGCCGTAGGCCACGCGGGGCGCGTTCGGCAAGCTTTATTAACGATACGGTCAGAAGTTACCGCAAGAATAGGGCAGCCTTTATGGTTAGTCGGCTATGGGTAAAGAGTTAAAACTTTATGATTAAGGCTGCCCTATTCTAAGGTTTCGTCTCCGGGATGCCCCGACCCACCGGAACAACACAAAAAAGTTCAATTTTGAGGTACGTAGGTGGCAGTTAGCTCTTAATTTGTCTTCCCTACTATTTTCATTATAGCATTCTTCAACCTATGCAACACAGTTCCTGTCCGCGATTCATCCCACACCTCAATGCGCATTGAGGTGTGGGATGAATCGCGGTCTTAGCTAAATCCCTTGAGAAAGTTCCTTGGAACAGAACATCTCACGAGATTCTTGCTTAACATAACCATTCATCACAGCTAGCTGTAGCTTCATGAAGGCATTTAAGTCTTCCAGTGGATATTTTCTGGTTAGAAGCTGCCGTAGCTTATCTTCTTCTGTCACACTCAAATAGCGAGTTTTGAGTGCTTTTTGTACAACTTCCCTGATATTAGCCATAACACAAGCACCTGTTAAAATCAATTAGCACCTTCGAGGCTGAAAGTCTGGCAAAAGCCAATTGAGACTATCCCTCTACAGTACTTATCACCCCTTTTTAAGCTTTTTAAGCTTTTTATGTTAATGATGTAGACGACAGTTAATCTGTGTACAATGGAACATTGTACATTGTACTGATATGGTGTCTTTGGTTAGGTAAGGGCGTCGCCAGCATCACCAAGCTTCTGTTAGCAGGGCTGTTTTAGGTGATTACGGTATTATCTCATTCTGAATCTTGATATTCTGTAGCATTGGTTACAGAACACTGTTCACATAATCCAAAAAATTCCAAGGTATGGTAAAAAATAGTGAATTGATAAGAATTTTGCAACTTCTTCTGTAATTGAGGTATGGGACATTCCTCAATGGGAATAGACATGCCACAATTGAGACAAGTGAGGTGATGTTGATCCTCTTGTACACCACTGTAGAGGGATTCTCCACTACCAAGAGTCCGGACTTGCACCATTCCTTCCAGTTTTAAAGCATCCAAAGCGCGGTAAACTGTAGCCAAACCCATAGATTGCTTACGTTTGCGCAGCTCGACATAAAGATCTTGGGCCGACATAGCCCGATTCAAGGTTGTGAGCAGTTTCAGAATTCGCTCTTGGGAGCGGGTGCGTTGGCCTTTCATTAATCTTTTTTTAATATCCTAGAAATTTTTTGATGTTAATGGTGCTTGTTGGTTCAAACTGTAAAGAAGGATTAATGATCAACGGATCATGAGCAATAATGATCGCGGCTGTGCCCAAATCCCAGGATTAGGCTAGCCCTAGTTACACGCTGTGGCAGCTAAAAAAAATACTAGCTCAAAAAATACTAGCTCAAAAAAATACTAGTTGCTCAGTAACCTATCAGTAACCTAATTGATAGACTTTTTTAATCCTTGATCGTTCATCCTTGATATTATATCCATTATCATTATACAGTGAAAGGGGAGAGTTGTGATTAAAAAATATCAGGCTTCTATTTATGTTACACTTAGAAATTCCGTATTGGATCCAGCCGGTGTAGCTGTTGAGTCAGGACTGAAGCAGCTAGGCTACGAGAGTGATGTTTATCTAGAAGACCGATTAGACCCTGAAACTTTCTTCAATTCGCCCCC
>NZ_JAAHGN010001321.1:0-1744 GCF_010672485.1 Moorena sp. SIO2C4
TTATAGCGCTACGCCCAAGGCAATAGGCAATAGGAAACGGGAGCATGTAACCTTTGTAATTATGTATATAGATCCCCCCTAACCCCCCTTAAAAAAGGGGGGAATTAGATTCAAAAGTCCCCCTTACTAAGGGGGATTTAGGGGGATCTGAATCAGGGATTAACAAAACTGACATGCTCCCATAGGCAACAGCCCAGTAGGGTGCCTGAAATAACGCATCCTACTGATAATTAAATATATGGTTTCTTATAGCTTATGAGGTACACAGGATTTTTTAGCTATTACCTATTACCTATTACCTCTTACCTATTACCTATTACCTCTTACCTATTACCTATTACCTCTTACCTCTTACCTATTACCTATTACCTCTTACCTATTACCTATTACCTATTACCTATTATCTCTTACCTCTTACCTCTTACCTCTTACCTCTTACCTCTTACCTACTCCCTACTCCCTACTCCCTTTATTATTTAATTAATTAACTATAATGAATAAATCTCCAGAAGCTCCCCGTAAAATTACTAATCAAGCGCCAGTTTTATTTATTCCTAATGTCTTGGATCGGGTGTTTTGTCAAACCCTAATTAATGTTTGGGAAACTGAAGGCAATCAAGAGTCCTATTCAATGATTGAGCATAAGGGAGAATTGACTCCCATTGAGGACGATGATTATAAAAGACGGAGAGACCATTTTCTTCAAGAAGGGGAAACCCATCAACGTTTAAGATATTTCATCCGTCAACAGGTTCGCCCTGCAATCAAGAAAGCTTTTCATTTTGAAATTACTCGATTTGAGAGTTTTCGGATTGGTTGCTATGATGCTAATACTGGGGGATATTTTCGACCCCATCGGGATGATGCTACGGAAGGAACTGCCTACCGTCGCTTTGCTATGACTATTAATTTGAATGTGGAAAACTATGAAGGGGGCTATTTAAGATTTCCAGAATACGGATTAGATTTATATCAGCCGGAAACAGGCAGTGCTTTGATTTTTTCCTGTTCCCTGCTTCACGAGGTTACAGATGTTATTAAAGGACGACGGTTTGCTCTGCTGTCATTTTTCCATGGTGAACATGAGGCACAGTTGGTTGAGGAGTACAATCGGCGTGTGATGGTTAGTTAGCGAGCATTATACAGCGGTTTGCAATTGGGTGAGGTGCAAATTATTGGGTTTTAGGGAACAGGGAACAGGGAACAGGGAACAGGGAACAGGAAAAAAATCCTGTCTACCTTATAGTTATGAAAAACGCTGAGAACTGTTCGCGTAGCGTGCGCGTAGCGCTTAAGCTGAATGCTTACAACCATTAATCAATGTCTCCCAAGACTTCATCGAGGGAGTAGGTTTCATGATTGGTTATTTGTTCAAGGGATATTTGTAGACTTTCCCTCATTCCAGGGATGGAAAGTAATTCTAATGTTTCTTGTAAGCTTTCATAGTTTTTTCGAGAGATTAAAACAGCAGAGCCATTAGAAACCTCTATTTCATAAACTTTGTTTTCTTCTGTGACTGATTCAACTAGGTTAATTAACTCTTTTTGGGTAGCAGTAACCGTCAGCTTTTCCATTTTATTGATTACCTCTTTTTGTTATTATAGCAGTTTTGAATTCGGTAGATAAGGAATGTATTCGTCTGATCATATTTAGGAATCCCGTAAGCATTCATCCGTCAGAAATGGAACGGGCAAGATGCCCATTCCACCAACATCCCCATTCCACCAACATCCCCATTCCACCA
>NZ_JAAHGN010001322.1:0-1738 GCF_010672485.1 Moorena sp. SIO2C4
TGGGTGCGGCTCTTTTAAAAGTACGGTAGACTAGATCTCAGTAAAACTGACAAATTAGTCAGAGTAATAGTTTGAGTCAATACCTCCTGGTGGGTGACCAGCTGAAAAAGTCAGCAGTAGTTCAGGAAAAGTTTGGACCTATGCAACCATCGATCTCAAATGAAGACATGTTTTTCTCACAAGCGCGAGAGCTATTTGAAGAAATAGTGGACTGGCTGGGTTCAGATAGTGTTTGCGGTTTACAACATGGGGAATTAGAGAGTAAACTGCTTGAAAACGGATACGAACTATTAAGACGACTGCTGCAAGGTTACTTCGACAGACGAAGTGATGACGAGATCGAAGGAGAATGCTTAGGTAACGACGAAGCCAAGAGAACCCATAAGAAGAGATTTACAAGGAAGCTGACAACAATATTTGGCACGATCATCGCCAATCGAATCGGTTATGGTGGACGAAAAATAACTTCCCTCAACCCACTCGATGCCGAGTTAAACCTACCAGTAGAAAAATACTCCCACGGACTGAGAGAGCGAGTGGCTGTCGAAGTAGCTCGTTCAGGGTTTGGCGAAACAGTCGTGCGTCATACAGAAAACAACAGCCGCAAAAGTTGGTAAGCGACAAGTTGAACAATTGGCTGATCAAAGTGCTTGTGACTTTGATCAATTCTATGCTCATCAACAAGCACAATCGGTTGAATTGAAGGAGACGGGGGAAATAGTAGTTATTAGTGTGGATGGCAAGGGTGTTGTCATGCGTACAGAAGACTTACGTGCTCCCACGCAAAAAAGAGCGCTGGCAAATAGCAAGAAGTTAAATAAACGATTAACTAAGGGGGAAAAACGCAATTCAAAGCGAATGGCAACAGTGGCTTCAGTTTATACCATCAACCCTTTTGTTCGTACACCTCAACAAATTGTCAGCACAGAAGAAGAACACAAAAAAATCAAACGACCCAAACCAATCGGTAAGCGTGTTTGGGCAAGTTTAGTTAAAGAACCATCACTTGTTATAAAAGAAGCTTTTGACGAGGCATTACACCGCGACCCCAATCAACACAAGCGTTTTTGCGCTCTGGTCGATGGTAACAAGACACAATTATCGCGCTTTGAAAAAATTTGCTCGCGAACACCATCTCAAGTTAACGATTGTCCTGGATATTATTCATGTGATTGAGTATCTGTGGAAGGCTGCATTTGCCTTCTATTCGGACACTAGTCAACAAGCCGAAGTTTGGGTTAGTAAACGTTTACTGCTGATCCTTGAAGGTAAATCGAGTACAGTTGCTGGGGGTATGCGTGGTAGCGCTACAAAGCGCCAACTTTCTGCATCACAACGTCAGCCAGTGGATAAGTGTGCCAGATATTTACTCAACAACGCTGCTTACCTCAAATACCACGATTACTTGAAAGCTGGTCTTCCCATTGCCACTGGGGTTATTGAGGGCGCTTGTCGTCACTTAATCAAAGACAGGATGGACATTACCGGGGCTAGATGGAGTCTTATGGGTGCTGAGGCGGTTTTACGTCTGCGCTCGCTTTATGTTAGCGGTGATTGGCAAGAGTATTGGCCCTTTCACTTAAAGCAAGAGCATAAACGTAATCACTTGTCTTTGTACAAAGATGGCCTTCCTTTGATGAAACGACTAATTCAAGCTCGTTGCTCTATTACTGCTCCTCCTACTCTTCCGATACCTCTCTAAACCTGACCAAACGTCTTTCCAAAAGAGCCACACCCA
>NZ_JAAHGN010001323.1:0-1734 GCF_010672485.1 Moorena sp. SIO2C4
CTTTTGGTGTCGCACTTCTACAACGGTGTGAACATTACCCCTTGGTTAAAATCCCCCTTGATGGTGACTTCTTCGGGGTTACAGGCGGCTACGAAGTCATCTAAAATTTGGTTGATACTCTCTTCGTGGGAGATGTAGCGATCGCGGTAGGTATTGATATACAACTTAAGGGCCTTTAGTTCTACCACCAGTTCATTGGGAACGTAGGTAATGTAAATCGTGGCAAAGTCCGGATAACCTGAAAAGGGGCATTTACAAGTAAACTCCGGTAAGGTGATGTTAATGTGATAGGGACGACCGATACGGGGATTGGGAAAAGTAATAAGTTTTGCTTGGGCAATCTCCTGTTCACCGTATTTAATCTCGGGTGTGTCTACTTCTGGTGATGCTTGTTCCTGGGTAAAGGAATTACTCATTGGTTTTGCTAGGATTAGAAACGATTTGAGGAATTTCTAGGATGGGATTCCCAGTCAGGACAATCTTCTGTGTCCCAACCATAGGGATGCATAGCACAGACTAATAAATTTCCACCGTAGGCTTGACCGTGATAATGACGGCAACCTATGCAAGCGGGATGTTTCTGTGAGGATGGTGTCACGGAATCAGGAAAATCCTCGTCTGTTTCACTGACCATAACCTCAAAGTCAAAATAAATCTCAACAAACGGTTCAACAATCTCTTGCAAACACTGGTCAATTTCCGCACCAAGGGCATTGTCTATCTCATTGGCAAACTCCTCAACCACCTCACTGACACCCTCGAAGAACTCATCGACCATATTAGCCACTGATTCGAGGGTTTCAAAAATACTTTTAGACCAATCATCTTCCATGGTAAACATTCACTCAAAAACCATCATGTGCTCAACCCCTGTTGTTGTCCACAAATTAATTATAAGTGCTAGATAAGTGCTATAAGTTAGCGCTTTAGCCGACGCAATTCTTCTTGCATAGCTTGCACCTGCTGGCGTAGTTTGTCAACATCCTGCTCTTCGGGTGGTGCTGATTCTTCTTCCTCATCAGTAATAATCTCAATCCGGCGCGGCTCAGGTTTAGGATCATTAGGGTTAGCTTGAGAGGATTGCTGTTGCCCCTGTTGCACTAAATCTTCAACCAGTTTACGGGCTTCCTCGGTAGTCATCTCCCCTTTTTCTACCAGTTCATCTACCAGTTTCTGAGCTTGACCTCGCACTTCTGACAAGGTTCCCCCAGCTCTCTCCCCTGCAGCAGCAGCTATACCGACGCCTAGATAAAACGCTTTTTGAACCAAATTTCCAAAACCAGCCATGAACACTGATACTCCCAGAGTTATCGTAATACTCTATGATTCCAGGATAGGAGTGAAATCCCACTTTGCCCACCAAAAAATAGCGGTAAGGGGGCGGACGACTATACCGGTTAGGGTTAGCGTCCGGGGAATTACCGCCAACAAATTTTTCGAGCGGTAGCGAGTCGATTGTTTAAAATCTGTATTCATAGCCGTCCGCTCGCTGAATGGTTTTTAGGTATTTCGGATGCACGTCAAAGCTCTTCTTGATGCAGTCGCGAGTGGGGGAAACCTCCTTTGGCCGACTGCATCGCTTTTCTAATGTGCTCAACTTAAAGCTCGGGATACTCTTAAACCGTAATAAATCGTGATAATCCGGTACAAAACGGTCAAGGTTCAATCTATTGTGGTCCGAGTGAGAAGTGGTCATTCAGCAATTGGAGTCAAGCCTGCCACTTATCTTTCTGG
>NZ_JAAHGN010001324.1:0-1733 GCF_010672485.1 Moorena sp. SIO2C4
ATTCGCCACGGGTCGTACCTCAAGTGTGCTTAATTGGTTATGATCGCAAGTGGTTTGAAGAGAATAACAACTCATCTCAAGTCCGTTAGGTGCGCTTTCCGCATCTAATTATTAAATTCGCCACGGGTCGGACCTGTTGAATACCCACAGGTTAGACTGACACCGGAAAAACCACCACACGGTCAGACAGGGTAGAGATTTTGATTATGGGTAATTAAACGAATTTGATATAAGCTATAACTGCGATAGACGATGGTGATAGTTTTTTGGAATTTTTGAACTAATCAGGGTTAGGCTTTTTAGTGGCGTTTACGTTTGGACCATTCGTTGTCACCCAAAATCCCTAGATATCCCCACCCAAGGAGAATAAAAAACCCGATGCGCTCGAAGATCGGATTGCTTTGGCATCAGATGTTAATTCAAATTGTGCTTATAAAGTATTTCTTAAATAAATTCATATCAAATAAATTTACACCGTTGTATTTAATAATTGCCTGTACCAGTTGTAATGATGCCCTAGCAGTAACCCTAACTTCTTTGCCAAGCAATCATAGATCTCTAAGAGCAAGTAAACTTCTGCTTAAGCAGCAGGAGCATAAAACCGCTCAGGAGTCAGTAAAATTGGTTGATGGAAATTATCAAAATCAGATAGCTGAACTATTAGCGCCCATACTATCAGATTCAGTTGGACCAGTTATACTAGAAACTCAAGCCACTACACCTGCTAGACTAACTGCTTTGGACTCTAAAACCATTCAAGTTGATAAAATTGAAGTCATTGGTAGCACCATCTTTTCACCAGAGCAGTTTAAGCTGATTATACAACCCTATCAAGGACGCTCCCTGACTATTGAGCAACTAAGAGAAGTCGCGGATGCTATTACTACCCTTTACCTCAAGCAGGGCTATATTAACACTAGAGCAATTCTTCTTGCTGAGCAAACGATTGACATTACCAAGGGCATTGTTACAATCCGTGTTATAGAAGGGGGTATAGAAAAGATCGAAGTTGAAGGAACACGCCGCCTCAATCCCAACTATATCCGCAGCCGTGTCCAGTTGGGTACCGGAACACCATTCAATACTACTGATTTGGAAAAACAATTACGATTGTTACGGCTTGACCCAAAGTTGGAAAGTATAGAAGCGAGCCTCCGCAAAGGAACAAAAGTAGGACAGAGCATTCTGATTGTTCGTGTTGTGGAAGCTAATCCGTTCAAAGGAAGTGTAGGGGTTGATAATTACTCACCTCCTAGTATTGGTTCTGAACGAATCAGCTTTAATCTTCGCCATCTCAACCTAACTGGCAATGGGGATGAAATTTCCTTCACTTATCGCCGTTCGACCACTGGCGGGTCTAATATTTTTGATTTTGGCTATCGCTTTCCCCTCAATCCCCGAAATGGTACCTTAGAACTGCGAACAGTGATCGACCGTAATCGGGTGACTCAAGCACCATTCAATGTTTTTGATATTGAGGGAGAATCTGAGCTATATGAAATTCGATTTCGTCAACCGTTGTACCGCACACCTCGGGAAGAATTTGCTCTGTCTCTAGGATTCAGCTACAGAGATGGTCAGACTTTTTTGGGTGATGAGCCTCTTGGGCTTCGACGCTGTTTTGGCGGGAGCAGGTCAAAGTTGCAGAACATTTGTACTATGTCCCATTAGCGGAAGCAATTACCCATGAGGGGGCTATAGATAATGTACAAATATTCATCCTGGACATGCTC
>NZ_JAAHGN010001325.1:0-1733 GCF_010672485.1 Moorena sp. SIO2C4
TCCTGATTTTCCGCCTCTTCGTTCCTGGTTGAAACAGCCCGCCCGGTAACACACCCTAGGCAACTACCTTACGGCTGTGAGTCTAGTTGAGCATAGGCGTCTTGAAATTGCTTAATCCCTTTAATCAGGGGATGAACATCGTACCAACACTGTCTTTCTCCTTCGTCATCAAAGTATTGATACTCTAACAAACAGCGATTAAATAATAACTGACGATACTGGTCATTATTGTGTATCTGCTTGGAGCGGTAAACATCCGCTAAAATTGACCATTGTCCATCCTGAACCGTTCGGCGATAGGTATCTCGTGCATCAGTAATGGATCGTTGCACTGCTCTGAGGGAAATTGGTAAGGTTTCGGTGCGAGCAATGGCGGTTTGGATTAATAATAGCAAATTCCGCACATGACCTCCACTCATAAGACACAAGCGCTCTAAGGCTTCTGGACTTTCAAATATATCGGTTTCTAGGGAGCGAGTGGGAGCAAATTGGCCGACTCGCTTGCTAATCACTTCTTTAACTTTATTGAATCCAGGCTGATAGAGGTTACCCTCTTTAGTTCGCACCATAATCATCGGTAACACCTGGGCATCACCATAGATGTCTCGCAAATCATTAGTTCGCTTGGAGTACAGCATGGAAATCGGAACTGTGTAGACAATATGGCACTTTAATCCTTTTAATTGTTCACTACGGTCTAAAAAAATTTCTTCATGATTCGTTTGGTTACTCTCTTGGATAACTGGCACAATCCGGTCTAAATTATCCGCAATCACTGCTAATTTAGTACATCCAGCTGGTAAGTTTTCTTTGGCTTCTGTAATAAACTGATTCAACGCCTTTAGTAGAGTAACCGTGTGGGGATTAATTTTCTGTCGAATCTGTTGACGCAAGGTTGGTACAGCTCTTAAATTAGCAGTTAGCTTGCCATACTGAGAAATTTTTGCTTCTGCACTTAGTCCATCAAATGCTATTTCAGTTAGAGCCAAATCTTTTAACTCTTGCCAGCGGCTTTCCAGCCAGTTCAGCAACGGCCTGGGATTAGCACTATCCTTGAGGTCTTCGAGCAAATGGCGAGTACAGGCCAGCAGAATATCGGTATATTGAGTATCTTCGGAATCCACATCTTCTTCATCAGCGGCAAAATACACCACATAAAAGTTATTTTGTTCCAAATATTGCTTCAATCGGAACAATTCTGTAGATTTTCCTGCCCCCCGATGACCTCCATATAAATGATAGGTCTCTCGCTTAGAAAGCAACATCTCTTTCCCTAAATCCACCTGGATCTCTCCATCCCCCCGCACTTCCCGACAATCGACATAAACCGGGTCCCCTGCCGGTAACGGTTGGGAGGGGTCAAAGGCATTGTAGAGGTTTTCCAGTAAATCAGTCATAGAGTGAAGGGAATAGGGAATAGGGAATAGGGAGTAGGGAGTAGGGAGAATTGATAAGATTTGACGCTTTCAGTACTGAAATTGATTGTTATCACGTCCGTTATTAAGTTTTTTTGTACTCGTGCCAGATCTTTAGTATCAGTAGTAGTTTAACTGGAGGGACTGCGGAGATGGTGTAATCGGATCACAAGGCTAGGTCGCTGCATCGCTTTTATCATACTGTTTGCCTCAATTCTTCTGCCCGATTCCCGATTCCCGATTCCCGATTCCTGATTCCCGATTCCCGATTCCCGATTCCCGTTCCCCTCCTGGGAGGGGTTAGGGGTGGGTTCCGAC
>NZ_JAAHGN010001326.1:0-1730 GCF_010672485.1 Moorena sp. SIO2C4
TGTAGTCCAGAATGGCTTTGATAGCCGGAATTAGGGTCATGTGGTTGCAATAAACGCTGAAGTTGCTAATCCCTTCAGCAGCAGCTTGCCCAACTGTTTGCGCTGTACTTAGTACGCTATCTTCGTAGCCTACTGCAAAGAAAACAACCTGTTTGCTAGGATTTTCTTGGGCAATTTTCAGGGCATCTTGGGGTGAGTTGATAGTACGGATATCAGCTCCTGTCCCTCGAATTTCTGAGAGATTTTGTTGAGAACCCCGAATAGTCATCACCTCAGAGAAGGTTGTCAAGATAACATCAGGTTTTTGAGCGATCGCCAGTGCATGATTAACGCGATCAATGGGCAGTGACCATGCCGCCTTACCGTAACCTTGGACAAATTCCAGATGTTCGAGAGCAATGCCATTGAGGTTATGGCTTGCAATGGCAAGGGTTTGCTCACCAGAGACTGCCATCAGTTTAACGGGGCGTCTCAGCTTCGGTGTCAATGAACTGCTAAGACCTGTGATATCTTGCAATATTGTTTGAGTTGGCTTTGATTGGAAAGATTCAACAAGTTCAGTCATAATTTTTTTCACTCCTTATTCAGGACGAATGAATGCCCTACCCTGCCAGAATCGTGTGGACTAAATCCCATAGAATGTGATACGTCGGCAGATGGCTTTCCTGAACCCTGTGAATGCTGGTGTTTTCGACGATCAGGCAGTAATCGACATCTGGGCTTGTTGCCATTTTGCCGCCCTTGCCCCCTACCAGAGCGATTGTAACCATGCCCATTTTTTTGGCTTGGGCAAAACCCCCCAGCACATTTTTAGAATTACCACTGGTAGAAAGGCCAATGATTGCATCACCTTCTCGTCCGTTAGCTAGCAACTGGCGTGCGAAAACTTGGTCAAAACCGAAGTCGTTACTAATTGCAGTAATTGCAGTAGAATCCAGTGACAGATTGATCGCCTCAAGAGAGGGTTTTCCTACACCAATGGGATGGATAAACTCAATGGCAATATGGGCTGCGTCACAGCTAGAGCCACCATTGCCCATGGCTAGAAGCCGTCCGCCATTTCGATACACTTGAGCCAAGGCACGAGCGGCTGCGACAAGGGTAGCACCATAACGCTCAAAATACTTTTTCTGAACTTCTCGGCTTTCAGCCGCTTTTTGAAGCACTGACTCTAATAACGATTGGTCTAGTACATCACTGCTACGTGTTTTGCCCTCTAAAAAAGGGTAAAGGTTATACAAAGGTTGAGCTACAGTCATGGTTTTGACCTTGATATTTTTTGTGGTCAAAAAATATCATAGCACTCGAACTAAAGATTAATAGATATTTCTGCTCCGAAGTCCCAGGGTAAGCGCAAGAATCAATCAGGAGGCTGAGGGGGTGACATGATCCCTTAAAAGCTTACTATATAAAGCTTTGAGGCCAATTATCTCAGGAAAGATCAACTCCCAAATTGACCCTACGCATGATTTTCTGAAAGCTCAAACCCTTATAACATAGTCCAAGGTCAGCCCCAAACAGCATGTATCTTTTTATAACTAATGGGCTGAACTTATTACCCAGTAAGGATTTTAGCTTGCATGTCACCCCCCCAGATCAGGAGGTCTTATTCTAAACACTATTGAGATTAACTTTTAATAGTGCTGAGTTATCTTGGCTTAATATCCTGATAATCCTTGCCCGATCTCACATTTTGGATCAATTTTTATGGTGCTTACCCTGGCTTATTT
>NZ_JAAHGN010001327.1:0-1728 GCF_010672485.1 Moorena sp. SIO2C4
ATAGATTTCATAATTTTTTTTTTTTTTACAATTTTACAATTTACACCAGAAGTTACTACCCTTAAAAATGGTAAACACATTCACAACTTAATCGATTCAGAATAAGATTCAAAGCTCACCATCACCAGTAACTACACCAGAGACTACCGTAACTGATCCGGTCACACCATCAAACCCATCACAACCAGAGACTACCGTAACCGATCCGGTCACACCATCAAACCCATCACAACCAGAGACTACCGTAACCGATCCGGTCACACCATCATCCCCATCACAACCAGAAACTGCCGTAACTGATCCGGTCACACCATCAAACCCATCACAACCAGACACTAAGGTAACTGATCCGGTAACTACTCCCTCGATATCAAAACCAGAAACTAAGGTAACCGATCCGGTAACACCAACATCCCCATCCAAACCAGACACTACTGTAAAACCAGTTCCAGTAACAACACGGAAACCTATCACCGAACCTTCACCCATCGTAGAAAACAATACCAATAACCAAAATCTTGCTCAGCTCAAGGCTATTCCCAAATTTCCCCCAGGAACTCAGCGCAGAGCAGTGGAATATGCTTTAGGCAAGCCCACAAAAAAATCAAACGGCATGTGGAAGACTCGCGCTTTCCTTTATAAAAACGTTGTGCCCAATCAAGTAGATCTAGGATACTTGTTTGATCGAAGTTCTGGGCGTCTGCGCCAAACGGAAGTTACTTTTTCGCAATCCGTTGACCTAGAAATCATGTCACAGACCTTAGACAAGCTGCTCAGTAACAACATCTCCACTGACATTAAACAGGGGCTGAAAGATGTATATCAGCGCGAGTCTAAGACCTATAAATTTTCCAGTGGTAATAATAACCGCTTGCAGGGTGTGATTGAACGAGACGGTAGCGATCGCATTTACATTGGTGTTTGGGAAGCGGATTTAAAGTAAAAAGCAATCCTAATTACCTGAGCAAGACTCTAGTGCTCAAGGCTCCCCGCCTGATAGCTGATAGCTAAGGGTTGTTCCCTTAGCGTGCCCGTAGCGCATATGCTTACCTTTTGTCTATTTCATTTATCATGAGAAAGATACTAATATTCGGCAACTCTGGAGCGGGAAAAACTACCTTAGCCTTAAAATTGCAGGTTGAGTTAAGCTTACCCATATTAGATCTAGATACTATTACTTGGATACCCGATCTACCAGGAGTAAGACGGGAAGATGCCGAAAGCGAGAGATTATTAATCGACTTTATTCAAAAAAATCCTGGATGGATAATTGAAGGATGCTACGGTAGTTTAATTGAAACAGCCGCCAACTATTCATCCGAGATGATATTTTTGAATCCTGGAGTTAAAAAATGCCTAGAAAACAATCGACTCAGACCATGGGAGCCCCATAAGTATAAGACTCCCAAAGAACAAGAAGCGAATTTTGAATTTTTACAAACCTGGATTAAAGACTACTATTCACGTGATGATGAATATTCCTTTAGCTGCCATGATAGACTATTCAAAAGTTTTAGCGGCAATAAAATAGAAATAAATTAATCATGGGTTCGCGTAGCCTCGGCTGTGGCCGTAGGCCACGCTGCGCGAACGCCAAATCCAATTCTCTAATGCTAGGATTGTCTAACACCCTTTTTAGGATTTTATCACTCCCTCGAATTATGTCTTAACTAATTATTTTCAGGAGTAGACAGTAGACAGAATTGCTGAAGTCATCATAAGAATCCA
>NZ_JAAHGN010001328.1:0-1725 GCF_010672485.1 Moorena sp. SIO2C4
TCCCAGAGATTCAGGATAAGAATCAGTTCAAGTACTTACCAGAAGATAAGGAGGGTTATCGTTGCCCCATCGGTGCTCACATCCGTCGTAGCAACCCCAGGGATTCCTTTCTAGATGCCACCCCAGAGGATTCCTTCAAACTATCCAATCGGCATCGGATTATTCGACGGGGAGCCCTTTACGGAGAACCTCTATTCCCCATCGGCGATATCGAAAACGGTCAGTTGCCTGTGGATATTCAGGATGATGGCAAGCCCAGAGGACTACATTTCTTCAGTATTAATGCTAATATTAGGCGTCAATTTGAGTTTCTTCAGGAAACTTGGTGTAACAATCCTCGATTTAACAGTTTATATGATAGCAAAGACCCGATCATCGGAGATAATGACGGTTCTGGTCATATGACCATTCAGCGTTCACTGATTCGTAAACGAATTAATAACCTACCTCGATTTGTAACCGTCAAGGGGGGTGGATACTTTTTTATGCCAAGTATCACCGCCATGCAATTTATGGTTAATTGTGGTTAAATTGTCCAATGCCAGACCTGTTCAAAACTACTACAGTGCATCTAAATAGTGCATCTAAACTATGATGATTCCATTTGCTCTAACCTTTGCAGCAGTTTTTTCCCTGGAAATTGGGTTGATCTCCGTGTTAACTGTAATGCCTCAGCTCGGTAAGCTAGGCAAGACTATCTCGGAATCCTTTACCCAAGCCCCTGGGCTGGACGTGATCTTATCAGTAATAGTGTGGATTCCTTGGCTGATCAGTGGACTACTTGTAGGCTGGGTGGGGGTTTTGGCTGCCCTAGTGGGTCAACTATTAGCGCTACAGTTGTGGATTGTTGCTCATGAATTAGTCCATTCTGAGGCAGTAAAAGGACCGAGAATTGTTAGCTACCTCAATCAGCGGTTTGGCTGGTGGCGAAACCACTTGGCATTATGGGTGACAGCTGTCAGTGTGCCAGTGTTTTTTTTGATTCGCCTTGCTGAAATAGCCTTGTATCCATTCCTAATCTGGTTACTGGGCTTCCCAACTTACAAGCACAGTGAATGGGTCAATGTCAGTCGCCAGAAGTTTGAAGGCTTAGTTGGTCATGATCTAATTTGGTGCCTTTACTGTGACTGGATGACTGGGGTTTATTCCCTTGGTGCTGAAATGTTGAGGAATGTCGAATCTTTCTGGTGTCCGATCCGCTTTTACAATGACAAAAAGTGCGAGAACTGTCGGATCGATTTCCCAGATATCGACGGCGGTTGGGTTGCCAAAGACGGCACCATGGCAGACGTTGTACAAACAATAGAAGACAATATGCCTAGCGATCGCCAATGGACATGGTTTGGTCACCCAGATCGAGGGAATAGGGAGTAGGGAGTAGGCAAGAGGCAAGAGGCATGCTAGCAAGAGGAACCCACCCCTAACCCCTCCCAGGAGGGGAAGGCAATAGGCAATAGGCATGCTAGCAATAGGCATGCTAGCAATAGGCAAGAGGCAATAGGCAAGAGGGAAAAGGGAGCTTCGGAGCAGCGATGTAGTGAGGTCTTGGGGATTTTCATGCCAGTTGCTCCCCACACTTCCCACACTTCCCACACTTCCCACACTTATCTCCC
Organism: Moorena sp. SIO2C4; assembly: GCF_010672485.1. NCBI lineage: Bacteria > Bacillati > Cyanobacteriota > Cyanophyceae > Coleofasciculales > Coleofasciculaceae > Moorena > Moorena sp. SIO2C4. The sequence continues at coordinate 1,614 of NZ_JAAHGN010001328.1, forward strand.
GACTCCCGACTCCCGACTCCCGACTCCCGACTCCCGACTCCCGACTTCCGACTCCCGACTCCCGACTCCCGACTCCCGACTCCCGACTCCCTACTTCGGCAAGACATCTAGG
>NZ_JAAHGN010001329.1:0-1722 GCF_010672485.1 Moorena sp. SIO2C4
TTTCCCGACAACTGCGGCGAAGTCTATTGTAGGGGCGCTTTCCTTGAGCTTTCATTTTAACCAAGGGCGAGTCACTTGTTCCAACTGACTAACATCCTCCTGACTCAAAGCCCAACCCAAAGCCCCTGCATTGTCTTGCACCTGCTGTGCGGTCTTAGCACCGGGAATCGGGATTACTCCATCTTGAGCAATCAGCCAGTTAAGGGCAACTTGAGCTGGTTTTCGCTCATACTTTTCCCCTAACTGACTCAGTAGCTTTAGCACAGGGGCAATTTTTTCTAAACCACTTTTGCTAAAGCGGGGGTCAATAGCCCTAGCTCCAGTGGGTTTGATATATTTCTCTACCGTATACTTGCCAGTGAGTAACCCTTGAGCTAAGGGACTGTAAGCGAGAATAGTCACACCTAACTGACGCGCTTTATCAAGAATACCGTTGCTCTCAATTTTCCGATGCAACAGAGAATATTGCACCTGATTCACCGCTAGGGGTATGCCACGGGCTGCTAAGTAACTGTGAGCTTCTGCCATTTGCTTAGCGGAATAGTTACTGACACCAACTGCTCCAATCCGACCACGCTTCACTTCATCAGCTAGAGCATTCATCAAGGTCTGTTGGCTGATCAAGAAACTAAAAGGCATATGTACTTGGTACAGTTCCACTTGCTCGACTTGCAAACGTTTCAAACTGTCACTCAAGGCATCAGAAACTGACTGAGCGGTAAATCGCCAGGGTAAGGGAAAATACTTAGTGGCAATCTGGGCTTTCCGTCCCAGCTGCTTCATAAACCGTCCGATCAGGGATTCGGATTCTCCTAGTCCATATACCTCAGCGGTGTCAAAAAAGGTAATTCCAGCATCCAAGGTTGCCTCGAAGGCTTCTTTTACCTGAGTAGTGCCGTAGTCACTGCCATAGTTCCAAAACAGCTTGTCTCCCCATGACCACGTCCCAATTCCCAAGGCTGTAACCATCGGACCATCCTGACCTAACTTGATCGTCTGCATGATAAAAACTCCTTATATTAACATTTCTTAATATTATTTCAGTTTATCGTGGCTTAGTCAGCTATCAGCTTGGTTGAAAGTTGAAAGTTAAAAGTTGAAAGTTGAAAGTTGAAAGTTAAAAGTTAAAAGTTGACGGTTTATAACTTAAGTTTAAACATTAACGATAAACTAGACTGAGCACTGACTCCCTGACGCATTCAGCTATTAAGAAAACTAAGCTAGGAAGAAATTGCGGCTGTTGAAGGCTTGATTTGGGAGCCTGAAAACCTTTATTGTGCTGTGGTGGTGTAATCTGGTTAGTCCTGTGTGGCGTCATTCCCAACAGCACTCTCAAACCCTTGACCAGGGGAAAGGTATGAATATAGACTCATACATCAACATTGAGCAAGAACAAATTACACGCTCCCGCGTGCTGTTTCATAGCATTCGCTTTGATTTAAATCAAGACATTCTTACAAAAATTAAACAAGCACAAGAGACTGGTCACGGCCTTGATATTTCCGGAGAGTTGCTTAGTGATTTACGCCATTTAGCTCTGCTGGATTGGGAAAACCGCCTCCAGTCTGGATTGACCTTTTCTACCTACTATCTACCAGTTGATCGAGCACAGGCACTGATGCGGAGTGTGATTGCCCTTGATGGAGAAATCCTTCACCAGATCAAGAGAGACTGTCTGGAGAATCCCGACTTTTGTTGTCAAATTGCTGACGCTCATTACTG
>NZ_JAAHGN010000133.1:0-10850 GCF_010672485.1 Moorena sp. SIO2C4
AAGAACATGCCAAGAGACTGGTTAGAAGTTACCGTAAGATAGTGGAGCCTTATTACAAAAGATTTAACCCTTTTATGCAAAGCCGAACACCCATAAAGGCTCCACTATCTAAGGTTTCGTCTCCGGCGCGTTGCGTAATCCGGTCTAACGACCTGGTTGCCTATGAAGATTTAAGAGTCAAGAATTTGGTTAAAAACCATTGCCTTGCTAAGTCTATTAATGATGCTGGTTGGTATCAATTTAGAAAATGGTTAGAGCACTTTGGCGAAAAGTTTGGCAGAGTCACTGTTCCAGTCAATCCTGCCTATACAAGCCAGAATTGCTCAGAATGTGGCGAAGTGGTCAAGAAGTCACTATCAACTAGAACTCACGTCTGTGAATGCGGTTGTGAATTAGACCGTGACCACAACGCCGCAATCAATATCCTAAAAAGAGCCTTGGGTACGGTGGGGCACACCGGAACCTGGATCATAGATCAGAACGCTTCGGGAGATCTGGCCTCTACTGTTCTTGGTTCCGGCCAGGAACAGCAAGTCGGGTCGTTGAGCGAAGAATCCCCGTCCTTATAGGGCGGGGAGTGTCAACGATTTTTCTCTAATAGGCATTCTGCAGCTTCTAGCATATCTGCAGCAATATCTCTGAGGTCTTGCCGATTCTCTAGATATGTCGATAACGCATCTATGGGGTCAATACTGTTACCTATACCAAGTTCCGGCAAGCGGGGACGGGCTAGCTGGCTGACTAATTCTGGACGAATGGTATAGTGGTGGGCTGCCCTCAAGGATTCATGTATGGCACTATTGTCAATTAGGTCGAGCTGCTCAGAACGTAGCTTGTAAATCAGCCGGACTATAGCGTTTTTAATAATTTCGTTACCAATAGCGTTTAGTAAAGTACTTTGGGGATCATCTGCTTCAGCAAGGTTGACCTCAATGGTACGGAAGGGACGCACTGACAAGGGACAAAATTCCCACTGAACATGACCTTTGGACAGCTCAATCATGACATAACCTTTGTCTTCCTTCTCTTCACTGAAATCGACCCGCTCAATGCTGCCAGGGTAAATGACTGGCGGGTCATTGGAGTGGTTGAGATTCTGGTGTTGGTGGATGTGTCCTAAAGCTACATAATCAAAGCAGGGTCGAGTCAGCAGCGAGAGCGGAATAGTAAAACCTTTACCAACGGCTAGGAAGCGTTCTGCACCAAATCTAGCTTGGTCTGCCATTAAATGACCTAACAAGACCGTTGGCAGGTTTGGGTCTAGTTGACGAATTTCTGCTTCTAAGATTGGCTCAAGCCGTGAGATCAGGAGTTGGTTAACCTCGGCTAGGGTTAGACCTTCGGTGTCTGGGCGACTGAGAAGGGTGGAGTTGGTTAGCCACGGTAGAGTAATCACCTGTACTCGACCATTGTCGGTTTGAATCTTATGAGTTTCGATGCTATCCCCTACTACAAATCCAGGCACGCCTAAGGTGCGATAAATACATAAGCTAGCACCTCCTTGTCCTTGGGAGTGTTGGTCGTGATTTCCTACTAGTAAAACGGTAGGAATGTTTACATCTACTAAGCGGCGAAATTGATTAGCAAAAGCTTGTTGAACATAAGGTGGTGGTGTGGCATCGGGAAAGGCATCACCGCCAAAAAGAACTAAATCCACAGGTTCGGTAATGGCTCGGTCAATACATTTAGCTAGGGTATTGACAAAATCTTCTAAACGTGTATTGATTCCAGTAGCAGGGTTGATTCGTCCATGGGAGAAACCACTACCCATGTGGATATCAGATAGGTGAAGAATTTTGATCATTAGCCATGATATAGCGCTACGCGCAAGTCAGAAGTCAGAAGTCAGAAGTCAGAAGTCAGAAGTCAGAAGTCAGAAGTCAGAAGTCAAAAGTCAGAAGTCAGAAGTCAGAAGTCAAAAGTCAAAAGTCAAAAGTCAAAAGTCAGAAGTCAGAAGTCAAAAGTAAGCGATTACTTACGTTTTGGAGTTTAGGAGCGATGCAGCGTCAAACATTTGAATGGGTAGTGCTATACTATTAGAAAGTAGACATGATGAGATTAGGAAATAGCAATTAACATTTTTTAAATTGCTATTTTCCTATTAATTGCTATAGTCAGTTTTTGATTTTTGGAAACATCCCTTTGATTATTGGTCAAGAATGTCAGATAAAGCTTCATGAATGACCTGTTTTTGATCAGAATCGTATTTCCAGCGCTTGAGAAATTCTTGGTAGTTGCCAACTCCAGTAAGGGCGCTTTGCCTTAACTGTTGGGCAATGTCAAACAGGCTTGGCATGTTTAGTTGTTTAATGAGATTAGCACTACGCGATCGCACTCGGTCTGATCCTTGAGCCATGTCTTCTTTGCCATTGCGGCGATGGTTCAATGCCATTGCCGCTGACATAGCTAAATTTTTGACTAACAGTTCGGCTACGATTTCGGGGGATGACTCTAGGGCTGTGATCACCTCTGGTGAGGGATTGTCAGCTAAGGTGCTGTCACTGGTAAGGTAGGTGACAAAGAAACCTCTAGCACCATTCTTGCTCTTGACTAAGGATGCGATCGCTTCGGTAATTTCTGGCGATGTTAGTTCCCCTGTTACCATTTTGGTCATTATCGATTCGGTGAATGCGATCGCATCATCAAACGTTACGGTTTCCAAAATCTCCATGGCAGTTCTGAGGCTAGTTCCATAGTGGGTCAGTTTCAATTTGACCACAATTTTAGTAGAACCGCAGATAGAGCTTTTACGATCAATCCCCCAAAGCTATAGCAGAAGTCATTTGTCAGAAGTCATTTGTCAGAAGTCAAACTCTTGCGCTTCTTGATGCAGTCGCTCATGGGGGAAACCCCCAAGACCGCGCTGCATCGCTTACAAAGGGTTTGAGACTTTTGTCATGTCCTAACTGCCCTGGCGACTGCTATATCAGCCGCCAGCGGTCAGCGGTCAGCGTCAGCCGTCAGCCTATGCGCTACGCGCACGCTACGGGAACAGCCTTCAGCTGATCACTGATTGCTATAAGCTGATCACTGATTGCTATAAGCTGATCACTGATTGCTATAAGCTGATCACTGATTGCTATAAACTGATCACTGATTACTGATTACTGATTACTGATTACTGATAGCTGATAGCTAATTGCTGACAAACCAAACCCTAACTCTTGACAATTGCTCCAAAATCTGCTAACACACGAGCATGATTCCGCAACAATCCCAACAAATTCAACCGATTACTGCGAATATTGGGGTCAGGATCCATCACCAACACACTCTGGTCACCATCAAAGAAAGTGCTAACTGTAGGAGCAATCTGTTCTAGTGCTTCCACTAATTTCTGATAATCTCGCTCTTCCTGAGACGCTTTAATTTTCGGCACTAATTCCACTAGGGCATCATAAAATGCTTGCTCACAAGATTTCTGGAAGTATTCCGGAGTCACTACTGTTGTTGGTTGTAACTCTTTGGTATCTAAATCCCCTTGTTTAGCTAAACGAGCTGAACGGTTGACAGTTTCATAGATTTTATCCAGCGTACCATTATCTCGGATAGACTGAAGAAACAAAGCGCGATCGCGTACATCTAACACATCAATTAATGCCCTGTTTTGATACTCGGGATCATCTTCTCCTAACACAGCATTCACTAAATCATAGTCAATTTTATTTTCTTCTTGGAGCAGAGTCCGAATCCGTTGTAAGAAAAATTCTTGTAATGACTCTATTGGTGAGTTTTTGTCTGGATAAGCAGCTACAAAATCTGCAGCAATATCTTGTAGCAACTGTTGGAGATTAATCGGTAAGTTGGCATCCCAGGTAATGTTGATAATACCATTAGCCGCACGACGTAGAGCAAAGGGGTCAGAAGAGCCTGTGGGTAACATGCCTAAACCAAAGATACTGACTAAAGTATCTAGCCTGTCTGCTAATCCTACCACTTGCCCGGTCAGGGTTTGAGGTAGAGCATCCCCTGCACCTCTGGGTAAATAATGCTCAAAAATTGCTGTTGCGACTTGCTCAGATTCCCCACTAGTAACGGCATACTTTTGTCCCATTACCCCTTGTAATTCAGGAAATTCATAGACCATCTGGGTAACCAAGTCGGCTTTACACAGTAAGGCCGCTCTTTGAATCTGAGTAATCGCCTCTGGTGAGATTAGATTAGGAGAGTGTTGACGTAACTGGTCAGTAATTTGACTCGCTATCTTTTCTATTCTACCGACCTTTTGGCGTACTGAACCCAAATCTTTCTGAAAAGTGACCTTCTCCAGTTGGGGTAAATAGCTTTCCAAGGGTGAGTCGATATCGGTTTTGTAGAAAAACTGTCCATCGGCTAGCCTGGCTCGGATTACCCGCTCGTTCCCAGTAGCAATAATTTCGGATTTAGCCGGGTCACCGTTACCAATAGTAATAAAATAGGGGATAAGTTCAGTAGCCGCTTCGGTTTTGAATACTGGGAAGTAGCGCTGATGAGACACCATCTCTGTGGTGACCACTTCTTGAGGTAAATTCAAGAATTCTGAGGAAAATTTACCTACTACTGCTGTCGGCCATTCCACTAAATTAGTGACTTCTTCCCATAACTCAGGGTACAGAGGGGTATAACCACCTAATTGTTTAGCGGCTGATTCCACTTGTGATTTGATTGTCTCGCGACGTGCTTCAGGGTTGACCTCTACATAAGCATTGCGCAAATAGGACTGATAATCTGTTGCTTGGGGAATCTCTACTGGTTTGGGAGACAAGATCCGATGACCACTGGAAATGCGATCGCTTTTTATAATCTCGGCATTATTATCTAACTCTACCGGTAGCACTACATCATCCAAAAGTGTGACTAGCCAGCGAATCGGACGGGGAAACTTTAAATCTCCATTGGCCCAGCGCATGAACCGTCTTCCTTCCAATCCAAATATCCATTGGGGAATCAGTTCCGTTAAAATTTCCGTAGCGGGGCGACCGGATATCTGTTTCTGAACAAAGACAAATTCGCCTTTAGCCGTATCTCTGAGGAATAGATTATCTACCTCTACCCCCTGTTTACGGGCAAACCCAATCGCTGCTTTAGTAGGTTGGCCATCCTTAAACGCTGCCTTAGCTGGTGGTCCTTTAACCTCTTCTTCTCGGTCGGGTTGCTTTTGAGGTAATCCTTTAATGATAACTGCTAAGCGGCGAGGGGTGCCGTAAATCTCAATTCCTTCTGGAGTAAGAAAGTACTCATCCAGGGTTTGGGGAATTCTCGATTGCCACTGTGCGATCGCACTATCCACAAAATCTGCGGGTAATTCTTCTGTACCGACTTCTAATAAAAATGTAGACATAGGGAACTGATTACTAATCAAAACCATAATCTTTAACTACCAATTCCCCCAGTGTACCTCTTGAGATTCTAGACCTGGTTATGATAGTTTTCACAGAAAAACCAGAGTTACAGCGACTGTCGCCAAACTCGACCTCAAACGCCCTTATGTAGTTAGCATCAGTAGTAGGGGCGTACGACGTGCGCCCCTAAAAGTATAGTTATTGCGTAAATGCTGAGTTAGAAACCGTCGGGAAAAAACAGGTTGACTCAGAGTTACACTCACAGATCAAGCTAAATCAGATAACTAAATCGTCAGAAAGTTGCTAGCGCTGGCAATAGTGCTAACTTGTGCATTATTCACAACTGCTAAGACTTCACTGTTAGCAGAGATTTCCACATCACCACCACTTTGGTTAAACGTCAAGTTACTAAAAGTCAAGGCACCAGACAGACCCAGGAACATCTTACCAGCCTCAAAGTTAATGATAGTATCAGTTCCTTTGCGTGCTTCTAGGACAACAATATCCTGACCACCCCCAAGCCTGATCGTATCGTTGCCAAAGCCACCAACAACGAAATCATTACCAGTGCCAGTGTCTATGAAGTCATTACCGATACCCCCATAAACTGAGTTACTGCCTCCGGAGGAGAATATCCGGTCATTACCAGTGCCGCCATAAATGTTGTCAGAGTTGGAACCGCCGAAAATCAGGTCATCTCCAGCACCACCATAGAGAATGTTTACTCCCTCACTGCCAAAGATTGTGTCATTACCACCTTGACCGTAGATTGTGTCATTATCAGCAGTACCGAAAAGAGTTTCATCGTTGCTTGTGCCTACAATTACTTCATCTTTCGGCACAACTTTCAAGTTATCCACTAGTAGGGCGGATTCCAATAACTCATCTTCTACATCCACCACTGCCATACCTACTAGATAAGTACCAGAAGTTGGGAATTTGTAGGTAAAGGTATTGTAGTCTGTTTCCTGACGAAATCCTGTAGGAGACAGGAGAAATGAACTATTTGTATCTGCGAGGTTAAATAAAACGTTTGGGGTGATGGAGACAAAGGCAAAATCCTTGAAGGTGGAGTCAGGGGTAAGCTCATCAGTGAGGAAGTTAAAGTCGAAGCTCAAAACATCTCCAGCGTTGACTGTAATAGGTTTTAGCTTGAGAGCGGATCCTTCTTTGGCATCCCCATTGCCAAAACCATCTATAGTGCCTGGGTTCAAACCCAAGAGGTTTTCAAGTTCGCTATCACTTACAGAACCCACATCATTAGTAATTAAAGCCTGAAATTTTCCCTGAGAAGGGATACTGCCAAATGCCGCTGTCTCAATGCTGGCATCGCCGATAGTGTTCCAATTTATGAAGTCGCCAGTCTCAAATCCAAAAATAGTAGTCATCATATTTTGTCTTTGGTAGATTAAATTATTGACACAAGAAGGTCATTGCAGACAAACAAATTTTGACTAAGCTCACCTCAAGGCATCATAAGTTGATACACCAGTTGATACACCAGTTGATACACCAGTTGATACACCCTAATTCAGACTCGTAAAACCGATAAAGTTTTCGTAGATTCCCCTTTAAATCAACGTTTAAATGTTGGAGTATTCATGAAAAATTCAAATACCTTAAGGTGTCTTATTTTTTTACCCTGAAAATTTTTATATTTTGCTTGACTTGACTATTTATCAATTTATCAATTCTTTTTTTAAAGAAAAATACTTTTATTTAAAGTATTCGTAAAGTTAAGACTAAACTTGTTCAAGTTTTAGTTAAAATTAGGGAATCACAGTTAGCTAGGTAACGCCCATAAACTAGATACCATCAGTTATCCGGGGAATCTTCACAGATTTCAGGGATCGTAACACTGCCAAAGTCAGCAGCATCGATTCATTCACAATAGGTTTGATTACTTGTATAGCGGTTTTCAATTTGGTGAGGTACACAATTTTGGGATTTTAGGGAACAGGAATCCCCCCTAACCCCAGGGCTGTTTCTTGGGTCCGACTAAAATGTGATAGGTGCGCTTTCCGGAGACAAAACCTTGAAGAGTGGTTTGAAGTTACCGTAAGACAGGCTCGCTTTATTCCACGAGTTTTAACCCTTTTATGCATAGCCTGCCGACGCTCATTGGCGAGCCTGTCTAAGGTTTCATCTGAGGCCTTATTACAAAAGTTTTAACCCTTTTACCTATAGCCAGTAACCCATAAAGGCGACCCTCTGAATGCGGTAACTTCGTTCCCGCATTCAGAATTAAATTCCCTCAAGGCCCGCGCCTCCTAGGCCGGGTTCCCCGGCCTAGGGTCGCGCCTTCGGGTCGCACCTTTGGATAGGAGGTGGGGAGAAACGGGAGAAACGGGAGATAGCGGTGCGAAGCACCGTCGGGGAATTTTTTTTAATAAAAAGGTATTTTTATTAAAAAAACCCTCTCCCCAGCACCCCACCTCCCTTTCACCCGATTGACCTGACAATTTATTCCAAATAATGAAACAGCCCTGGCATAACACCAAAAAAATCTCGTATTTCTTTTCTACTGTTCTCTGTTCCCTGTTCCGGTGATCCGCTGTTCCCTGTTCCCTAATACTTAATAAGATTAAACCTGAAATCCCATAGCCTGAAGTCCCTGACGAAGACGCTGAGCTTCAGCTGGGTTATCGGTTTCGTGAAGTGCGATCGCTTTTTTAAAGGCTGATAAACTCTGATCAACCTTGCCCAGTTTAAGCCAAACCACTCCCAAGTTTTGATAAGCCTCTCCATACTCTGGGTTGAGTTGAATCGCTTGCTGATAGGATGCGATCGCATTTTCCATCTGACCCAAAGCCTTCCAAGTCATGCCCAGATTATTATGTCCAAGGGCAAAACTTGGGTCTATCTTCACTGCCATTTCATAGGCGGTTTTGGCGTGATTCAACTCCCCTGCTTGTAACAACAAACTGCCCAAGTTATTGTAAGCTCCTAATTTCAACTGGGGCAAAATCGGTTGTTGGATCGCTTGTTGGTAATGTATTGCTCCTGAATTAAGCTCTCCTTGGCGAGTATAAGCATTCCCCAGATGGTAGTGCAGTTCAAATAATACCGCTGGCTCTAGCTCAGTGCCAGTTAAACCACGCTTGAGTAACTCCAGACCCTGGTCTACTTGATTATTTTGAATATAAAGCGCCCCGAGTTTACTACACACATAAGCATCAAACGGATGACTAGCCAGATAGCCTTCCATCGCCGTAAGCGCTCTAGTCAACTTATCCCGTGATGCGATCGCATCATCGCTATAACCGTAGTGTAAGATTGCCACCTGGGATAGAGACACCACCTGCCATTGGGGTTCTCGTTGTAACATTTGCGCTACAGTATCATCCACCATAGCATGATAGGGGCGAGAAAAGCGAATCTCTGGGTGATAGCGAAACAAACGGGACACCAGAGAATAGGGAGATTGAGTTGCACCCACTTCTTGCCGGACTAGATTAATAACTAGATAGGAACTATTTTGGATTGCCTGCTTAATTTCCGGTACAACTTCCGGTTTCAACACTTCATCAGCATCCAACACCAGCACCCATTCCCCTTGCACATACTTCAATGCCTGATTGCGAGCAGCTGCAAAATCATTACACCATTCAAACTGATAAACTCTAGCACCATAGCTTTGCGCCACCTCAATCGTTCGATCCGTTGAACCTGTGTCTAGGACGACCATCTCATCCACTACATCCTTGACACTACTCAAACATTGTGGTAATGATTCTTCCTCATCTTTAACAATCATGCATAGGCTAAGCATGGCATTAGTCATTGGTTAGGAGGTTTAAGGTTAGCCAGTTGAAGGTTAGGAGGTTGAAGGTTAGGCGGTTGATGATTGACGGTTAGACGGTCGATGGTGAGACGGTTGATGGTGAGACGGTTGTTGAGGATTAGAGGCTTAAGAAGAGCAAACCTGGATTTATAACATTCAAGCTGTAAGGTAAGCTACAAGGGACGCCAAGGGCAAACAACCTGCAACCTTCAACCTGCCAACCTGCAACCTGTAACCTGCAACCTTCAACCTGCCAACCTGCCAACCTGCCAACCTGCCAACCTATAAAACACCAATATCAAACCGTAACCGAAGCTTTAGGTCGAGCAAAAATCATCCTACCTGCTGAAGTCTGCAACGCTGAGGTAACAATCACTGGCAGTTCAACACCCATGTGTTTATACCCTTCTTCCACCACTACCATTGTGCCATCATCTAGATAACCAACTCCCTGGGTAGGTTCTTTACCCCCCTTAAGGATTTTCAGCTCTAGGATGTCACCTGGTAGATACAGAGGACGCACGGCTTGGGCTAAATCATTGACATTCAACACTGGCACCTTTTGGAGGTTAGCCACTTTACTCAAGTTGTAATCATTGGTTAAAAGAGTGCCATTAATTTCCTGGGCAAAACGTACCAATTTGGTATCTACAGTTTGTAGGTCATCGTAATCAGCCGAATGAATCACCAAGCGTTCTGGATAAACGGCTTGCATCCGATTTAGGATATCTAGGCCCCGTCGTCCCCGAGTGCGCTTCTGATCATTGGCAGCATCGGCAAGTTGCTGCAATTCTAGTAAGACAAACTGGGAAACCAGAATTTGACCTTCGATAAAACCCGTCTCAAGCAGTGCTTCGATCCGACCATCAATGATACTGCTAGTATCTATAATTTTACTTGAGGCTGATTTGAGGGTGCCTTCTGCCACTAAAACTGATTCCAGGCTGTTAGGATTGATCAGCTGCAAGAAGGTGCGACCATGGGTATCGGCTAGACTAACCCCCAAGAACGAAAACATCACACTTCCTAAAATGGCAGTCAGGGGTTTGATGAAGGAAAATTCCGAGGGGATGGGGAGTAAGAAAATCGGCGCTAGCATCAAATTAGCTAACAGCAGTCCCAGGATCAGACCAATAGACCTGGTTAAAATCACCTCCATTGGCATTTTTCGCACTTGGGCTTCTACCCGACGGTAACTTACTTGGGCCATTAACCCTAGTGCTAGTCCGATAATGGCACCAAAGCATGCAGTAGTCGAGCGTAACGCTGTCAAATTGCTGACTTGATCTTGCACATGACCGGGTAGCAATTCCACACTGTCGAAGCCTATGCTTGCTGCTGCTATGATAAATAAAAGTATAATGACGAAGTCAAGCATTCTTCCTTTCCAATTGGTTTTGTAGTTGTTTTTTTAGGAAAACTTTTTAAACGATTGCATAAACTGTCGTCAACGTGATAGTCAACAACACTATTTAGTATATCCTTTATATCGCTGTATTCTCTGATCCGACTTAGCTTCATTAAACCGTTGAATTGCCTAGGCTAACCGAGGGATAGCTTGGGCAATTATATTCGCTGGAGTTATCTGCTCAAGGGAGTTACAGGTTTCCTACTGTTGACTCTTCTTAAGGGGGGAATCTCGCTCCGGAGGAGATTGAGGTTAGCCAAAAGATGATCACAAAACTAATAAAAAATTTATTTAATTAATAACTGTTCATCCCAACGGTCGGATTGGCTTACCTGAT
>NZ_JAAHGN010001330.1:0-1722 GCF_010672485.1 Moorena sp. SIO2C4
GAGGAATAGAGAGTCAAACATGTAGTGTTAAGAACTACTAAAAGTATTGTGGGTTCGAAATTATGTGAGTTTTAATGTCATGAAAAAACTAGAACTGCCTTTTTCTTGTAGTTACTTAAAGCGTTACCAATATTACAACAACAGTTAGACGCTCTGCTAGAATTTGACATAAGTACTGTCAGGGATCACTACCAAGACCACCCAGATACTTTACCCATACTTCAAGAATCCGCTCGCTCTGATACTGATTCGGATGTGCGAGGTAAAGCAATTCAACAGTTAGCTCAAGCTTGGCACGACCAGCCTTGGTTATCGCAATTTTTATGCGATCGCACTCTCCATGACCCCTTTGACCCTGATAAAGACAGAGATTACGAGAGAGATGACGAGAATTACAATCCTCGACAAATAGCCCTTCAGGCCATTCTCGAATATTATCCTAACCATTCCCAAACCCGATCCTTATTGCAGGATAGAGCAGAGCATGACCCCGATCCTCAACTGCGAAAGTTTGCAAAGGAGGAATTATAAAAATTAAGAAAAGAATAGATCCAGTGGTGCGTTACGGGGGGTGTATTCTTACCACAACTGATTAATTTCATCCACACTCAACCCGGTATATTGAGCAATATCATTCAGGGGTAAGCCTGCTGCCTTCATCTGAACGCGATCGCGTGTGCGTAGCACATAAGCTGAACGCGATCGCGTGTGCGTAGCACATAAGCTGACAGCTGAAGAATTACCACTGTTCCCTACTCCCGATTCCCTACTCCCTAATTAATGAAGGGCTTCCCTAACTAGAATCACAGTACTATCAACACCCCGTGCGATCGCTTCTGGAATATTGCCATGGATCGCCTGTTCCAATAATCCCTCTCGACTAGCTCCGATCACGACTACATCATACTTGTGAGCGTTAGCTAAACGAATCAAAGCATCAGAAACAGAATAGGAACGGATTGGAATTGATACCACATCACACATACCTTTGAGTTGCTGTTTGAGGAAATAGGTAGCTTTTTCCAAGCTAGTCATTACAGGTTCCCCAGCTTGAGGGTTAAAAACCTGAGCTACTACGATTTGCTCTGCTTTAGCCAAGGTTGCTAGTATCGGGATTAATTGTAGGGCACGGCTAGAATTCGGTCCACCAGCAATGGGTATTAACCAACGCTTCCAGGTCTTAGCTAGTGAACCGTACTTAGCAGATTTAACATCATCTACTACTTCCTTGCCTTGGGGTAATTTCAGCAAGACTAAATCACAGGGAGCTTGTCGAATCAAGGTATCGATAATATTACCAAAAATCTGATTAGGACTATTAGATGGTCCTCCCTTCCATCCCATCAAAATCAGATTAATATGTCGTTGTTTAATAGTTTCTAGAATTGCTTGAGCGGTATCGTGGGATATCCGGATTTGGGTGTGAACGGGCATTTCCCACCGTCGCCCTAGCCTTTCCGCTTGCCTTAGCAATCTGCGACTTTTAGTAGTATCAACTGCTGTCTGAGCAGGACTAGTGCTGCGGGAGATAGGTATTACCTGCAAACACTCAAGTTCATAGTCGTGTACCTGGCCAATAGCAGTAGCTATTTCTAACAATACTGGTGCTGATTGGGGATTAGCTAAGGGAACCAACATCCGTCCACTGCCCGTAGCTGGAGCGCGAGTATAATAGACACCATAGGAGGGATCAGGGCTCGGTCCTAGTTGCTCTTTTTCCCC
>NZ_JAAHGN010001331.1:0-1721 GCF_010672485.1 Moorena sp. SIO2C4
TATTAAATGTTGGTCTTAAGTGATATCATGTCCCGATAATTATCCTTAATACCAATTTTTACAGCACACTATCTCCCCATCAATCTTCTTTATTATGGGTATTCAACCGGACTTAATCTGATATCTAATCCGATGTAATGAGTAATGGGTAATGGGTAATGGGTAATTGTGATTACTCTCGTACCATTACCCATTAACACTTAAGCCTTACCGATTACCAACCAGTTTAATCAAGGAATTTTATACCTTGATTAGGTTTAAATATAGCAGTCGAAGTAAAGGTTAAGACATATTTTGTTCCCTGTTCCCTTCCCCCCTTACTAAGGGGGGTTAGGGGGGAACCCTGTTACCTTGAAAACAAAATACTATGTCCTAAACTATACTTTCCTTGCTATAACTGCTGATTAAGACTTAAATTCCAGCAGAGAATTTATCCCCAGTTTGCTGCAAGACGATAGGAGATAGACAGCTTTAGTATTGCCTTTCAGGGCAAAGTATTCCCAAATATGAAGACAATCTCCTAAACTCATAGTTTTCATTATCCCTTGAGTTTCTGTATAACAGTATAGTATCTTACCCGAAAAACCTTTGGCTTTCAATTTTTTTAGTTTTCTCCTTGAGTTAATAATTCCCACCAGTAAAGCAACCGATGAGCCTATGGCATCCATGGCAGCGGATAAACTAACCCGAAACTCCTGATCATCCTCTGTCTTTAATATTTCTAATTGGGATTGACCAATTGTAATCCTAGTCGGGGTTGCTTTTAGCAAATCTGAATCTTGGTTAATTAAGTTTACCCTTGGTTGGATTAATTGATTTGGGTCTTTCTCTAATTGTTCAATGAGTTGCTTTAAGGAAACTGTTTGATTTTTATCCAGGTAGGGGGGGATGAGATTGTCTGAAACTAAATATTTCCAATAAGCCAGTAAGCTGTTGAGAGGATAAACAGTCAAGTTTCTCTGGGAAGGAGTAGTAACCCATAATTTTTGATAGCCATTTTCTTCAAGAAATTGTTGAGCTTGTCTTGGAGACTGTCTAATCGGTATAGACATTTGCCGTAAGCTAAAAACAATTTGGTTATCAAGGCTATAAGCTCCTAGGGTGACTTCCTCTAATTGAAGACAGATATGATCTACGTGGGGATAATCCAAAAAATCATCATCAATTATCTGAGGATCAGTGTGATGAGTTTGAGCAATTAGGTGGGTCATAGCCATAAATTCCTTCTTCTAAATCCCTTGATTTAAGTAAGCATATGCGCTACGCGCAGGCTACGCCAACAGCTATTGGCCGTAGGCCACGCTACTTGAGGTGCAGTCAGCCTGAGCGTAGCGCGTTAGCTAACTGCTGAATGCTTACTGATTTAACCTGTTCAAGTTTTTGACTGTTTCTCTTTCTTGGTAGTACTCTCTAAGCAGAGCAACGGATTGATTATGTACATATAACCCCTTATAGTAACGTTCCTTTTTTCAGAGAATTTTTATCGTTTCAGGATTTTAACGTCTCTATGTAACAAATATTTACAAATCTTGTTATTATCGAATTTTATGGCTATTTATAAAGAAGTAAGCAAACAAGGAATTAGGGAAATGGTAGGAAGTAATCTTTCTCAAGAAAACCTCTCCCACATCAAGCAACCTGAAAGTCTGTCAGATTTAATTGACGAGAGGGATAAGACGGATTACTCTCTATTGGAAAAGCTGTTAGAAGGACGTTCCGAT
>NZ_JAAHGN010001332.1:0-1721 GCF_010672485.1 Moorena sp. SIO2C4
AAGGCCTCAGCCGCGCCAAAGGCGATTAGCCCAAAGGGCTACGCTACGCGAACGCACTCCCTTCACACTTCGGACTTAAGCTTGAGTTGACTGCGAATGGACATGAATATGGCAGTGCTACTACTGGCAAACATCGATTTAGAGGAATGGTTTGCACAATTAACCGCAGAGTTGAAGAAACGCAAGGCCGGTCTAGATTTGCGAATCTGGCCTGAATCCGGGAAACTAGTGGGACTTAAACAAAAATCAACCCCAAATGAAGCCTAAACTGGCTTTATAAGCAGCAAACACCTGCCGATTGTGAGTCAGCCATATGTGCTTTGCACACGCTACGCGAACAAAGAAACGAAAAGACATAGCTGTACGAAAAGCCTCCAAGGCTTCTGTAAAAGTAGTCAAAGGTTTGTTAGCCCATCGCCTTCGTAATCCCCCAGTTAACTTATGCCAAAGAATAAAAGTGTAGGCACAAAATACTAGGATAAAATGGCGAAATAGACTTCTTTTATCCCTGACTTGGTATTCTTTCAACCCTAGCCAACCCTTTGCTTCCCGATAAAATACTTCCACCCAATTTCTTTGAGAGTAGGTCATTACTACCCACTGTTTTGTTACTTTATCTGAATCAACATTGGTGATCAAATAATCAATGTCTGTTGCTTCTTCCCAAGAACTAGCATTCATGACGATAGCCATTGTCCTTTCTCCTTCTAGACCAGATATCTGAGCCTTCACTGTTGCCACCCAAACGGTTTTCGATTTCTCTAAGTTGAGTTCAACTTCCTCAAACTCCTCTTTGGATAGGCTTTTCGCTAATTCGTCTATACGTATTTCTATCTCAATATTTAACTCATTTTTTATAATTAATTTCCGATTTTTTGCCACTCCTCCTAAATACTTTAGATTCCTTTCTTCCAGTTTCTTGAGAAAGGTTGTGTTATTGCCATACCCCGCATCAATTAGGACGATTCCCGGACGATATCCTCGGGCTAAACTCCGGTCAATTAACTCTATCCCTAAATCGGGCTTCTTCTTAAATTCTTCATCTTTATTTCCATTGGGTAAGGAAGTCGCGTGTTGATACAACTCTAGGTCTAATGGTAAGCTTTTTTTGCCATCGTAAAGATGGGTTGTTACTAAGACTATTCCATTGTCTGTCTTTCCGATTTCTCCGATATATTGCCTTCCCACTCCGTCAGTCAAGTTACCACTTTTTCTATGTCCTGAGTCGTCCAAAATCAATGCAAATCCCCGACTGATCCGAGGAAAGAGAACATTTGTTCATCAACTCTAAACGGCGTTCATTGATTTGACTCCCTGACCAAGGGGCATCGGTTAAGAAGCGATGCAGCGCGGTCTTGGGGGTTTCCCCCATGAGCGACTGCATCAAGACAATGGTGTAATCGGTTATAAACTACTCCAATCGCGTTATCAGCGATCTGTGTCAGGTTTTTTCTCTCACTTTCCCCTAATAATCCCCCAATGAGCGTGTCTAAACCCGGTTTTTTGAGCCTTCGTTTTGAAGCAATCATCGAAACGCTTGCACCATTTTTCAAAGCAAGGGGGCATCGCAGAGGGGCTAGTTTCTCTCATGGGGGCAATTTCGACGTGAAACGTTCTTCTATCATAGATTATACCCTAATTTTTGTATTTTTATCGTTTAAGTCCCACTAGATGAGATTGAGATTGTGCTGGCATGGTGGCCCCCACTGGGAGTGATGCAA
>NZ_JAAHGN010001333.1:0-1717 GCF_010672485.1 Moorena sp. SIO2C4
TGAATAAAAGGAAGAGTTTAGGATACGGTTGGTGGATGCGTTCGCGCAGCGGCTCGTACCGAGCATCGCGTAGCGTGGCCTACGGCCAATCGCGCAGCGGCTCTTTGGATCGCGTAGCGGCTCTTATCGCGCAGCGGCTCTTTGCATCGCATATAGCTGTGGTCGAGAAATGGGTTCGTCCCGGCTCCAAGGTCCCATCCCACTACTTAATCTCACTACGGATAGCAATTCTGATCACAAGTGAGGTACACAGGATTTTTTTCCACTCCCGATTCCCGACTCCCGACTCCCGACTCCCGATTCCCGATTCCCGATTCCCTGTTCCCGATTCCCGATTCCCGATTCCCGATTCCCAACATTTGTTACAAAACTTTTCAAAATATGTTATAATATATAATTTTTTGTGTTATAATAAAAATACCGTGGACGCGAAAACGTTCCACGGTAAGAGCCAGCCGACAGTTTCTCTCGGCTACAGGCTGGCTCTGGAGCCCCAGTTAAGGAGATACCTAATATTTTATGTCGTACTCTCAACGCCTATATCCATGGGCGCTCATTCGTCTATTGCCGAATATGCAGCGGATGGTTGTTCGTCGTTTCCGCAACCGATCGGATGCTGAGGGTCACTTGCAGGCTCTTAAACGGCTGATGCCTGATGAAAAATTTATTATTATCTTCGATTTAGGAGACCCTATGGACGGCGAGTTTATAGACGGCGAGTCTATAGACGAAGAATCTTAAGAAACAGGAAGTTTGGGAAGTCTGAAAAGGGTGCATGTCAATTTTGTTAACCCCTGATTCAGATCCCCCTAAATCCCCCTTAATAAGGGGGACTTTTCCATCTAATTCCCCCCTTTTTTAAGGGGGGTTAGGGGGGATCTATCTACCTAATTACAAAGTTGACATGCTCCCTCTGAAAAGCCCAGCTCTTCAGTAATCAAATTTTATTTGAACCCCAGAAATAGCTCTGCAAACTGGGGTGCGTGTAACTCAATAATTAATCTTGATTCGATCAATTGTATTGTATGGCAAAACGTGCAGATATTGGTAGCAAACGCTTAATTAGTCTCGCTCCTAATGCTTGGGTGCAATGGGTAACCGGTAATCCCCAAGTGCGAGCATCTCAGTTACTGGATGCTGAGTTTCAATGGATTAGTCGCGAAAGCGATGTAATTGTAAAAGCGTCTAGCCCGGAACACTCCGAATTTCTGATTCTCAATGAATTACAACTACGCTATGACCAGAACATGCCTCAGCGAATGCGCAATTATGTGGCTTTAGCTGAGGAAAAATACAACCTATCCGCAAATCCTGTATTAATTAATATCTTGCCGCCCCCAGGCACAGTCACCATTGAAAATTGCTACGACAAGGAATTCATGGGATTAAAGGCGCGTCAAGATTATCGGGTAATTAATCTGTGGGAAGTAGAGGCTGAATTAGTATTAGAACAACCTTTACCTCCCCTATTTCCATTTGTCCCGATCTTATTTGGAGGTGGTAGCGAATCAAAATTGCGGTCAGCAGTGCAGGCGCTACGAGCGGATCAAACCCTAAATCAACTAGAACCGCTCTTAGAGGTTGTCTGAGAAGTCTCATTTGCTACATCCAAGCCCCCGTTGGTCCCCCAATTTTGGGGGACTTTTAGAAGCAAATTGACTCTTGTTCCCCCCAAAGTTGGGGGGCTAGGGGGGCAAAATTCAGTATCAAAAAACTT
>NZ_JAAHGN010001334.1:0-1714 GCF_010672485.1 Moorena sp. SIO2C4
TGCTTTGGGGTTACTGACGTTTCCCTCCAATCCCTTGACTAACGGCTCAACTTCATGGAGTTGAAAGCCATGTAACTCAACTGCTCGGCCAATATTAAACGGGGTGCGGTCTTTATCTGCTATTAAATCCCCTGGTGTCGCCACCCCCAACAGCACAAAACTGATGCGATTATAGGCAGAATTTTCCGCCCGTTTGTTATAACAGGCTCGAATTAGGGCAAAGAAGTCATCTTTAAACGCCAGTTGCAGAACGCTATCAATTTCATCAATAAAAATAACAATCCGTTCGGCAATTTGGATCAGTAAGACTTCTTCGATAAACTCCCGAAAAAGCTGTACTGGGGGAATATCTTTGTGCTCATTGAGCCAGCTGCGAAATGATAATTTCTCCTGTAGACCGAATCGGTTAATCAGAGTTTTGGTTAAGCCGCCATACCATTTCTCTGGGGTAACCTGTTGGGTTCCTAATTCCGTAATATCAATGGATGCACAAGCCACCCCGTGGTTTTGCAGCCGTTTCATGGTTCGCACTCTCAGGGAAGACTTCCCCATTTGGCGGGAATTCAAGACATAGCAAAACTCTCCAGCCAGCAACTGCTGATAAAGTTCCCCGTCAGCGGTACGCACCACATAAGTACTAGCATCGGGTGGTAGGCATCCCCCAACCTGATAGGCTCCTGTACTCATAGCAGTTCTCCTAGGTGGTCTCTAAAATACTGTCGATATAAATTACAACTGGCCATGACCTGATTGCCTTGCTTTTTCACTAGCCCCATGCTGTACAACTTATAGGCTGCTATCAAGTCCAGATGCACAGGAGCGTTAGCATCAATCACCTGTAATAGTGCTTTTGCCAAGTCTGGGTGTGGTTGCAGCATCCGCCACAGATGTCGCAGGTGGTTGGCGTAGATGCCAGCATCTGTGGGAGCGGCTTGCAACAGTTGCGCCAGGGAGTTATTACCGTGGATTTGGCAGTGAGATAAGGCTTGCTGTACCAGATCAGGATGACCTCCCACCATCCCCATCAGTTGCTCCACAAGGGATTCACTCCAATCCTGTCCATGTTGTCGGGCTAATTCCTGGACTTGTTCCGGGGTAAATTCTGGTAATTCAATGGGCACTCCCACATTAAACGGGGATTCATTTATATTGAGAGGGATATAGACATCTGTGGAATGGACAACCACCAACCGTAATCGTTTCCAGACCTGTTCCACTTTCCCCCGTTCGTGCCACGCCCTCAGCAATCCCAAAAATTCTGAAGCCACCTCAGGGTAGGGAAAAACTCGGTCTACTTCATCGAGACATAAAACCACGGGAGCGCCAGCTTCAGGCAGAAGATAGTTCTCAAAGTATTCGGTACAATCGACTTTAGCCGTGGAAAAGTCTTCATCCCAATAGTCTCTCAACCGATTCGGTATCTTCAAGCTTTGACCAACACTGATACAAAACCACTTGAACAATCGATCGACATCGGTCAAGTCATTGCTATGGGCTAAGTGGAAATTTACATAAGCCTTTCGGTAGCCCTTCTCGGCAAGCTGATCCAACATTCTCACCATCAGCAATGTCTTCCCCATCAGCCTCGGAGCTTTAATCCTGACCAAGGCACCGGGACCTAAAAGGGCTTGATAACAAGACTGTTCAATGGGAGGACGTTGGACATAAATCAATGAAGAGTCTTCCTCAGGGCAGTGTGTGATCACTACTTCTG
>NZ_JAAHGN010001335.1:0-1713 GCF_010672485.1 Moorena sp. SIO2C4
CTTCTTCAGGTGCGACCCGTGGCGAATTTAATTCGCCAAGGTCAAGCGCACCTAAGTTGTTTTCCTTTTCCTCTCCCTCTGGGTCGCCCCATGTTTTACCCTAATGTAAAAAACCTACCCCTGTGAGCCACCCTCCCCACACTTCCCACACTTCCCACACTTCCCACCCTCCCGACTCCCTACTCCCGATTCCCTACTCCCCACTCCCAATCAAACTCAGAAGATAACCTCCACTACCAAGTCGTCATAGTCTAAGTCACCACCACCAAAGGTATCCTCGAAGCTAAACTGATTGTCCCCTAGTAAGCGGACGTGATCAAATTGATCAGGGTTAGCAGGCAAGAAACTAAAGTAGGCATTCAGACCGGAACCCTGCTGATTCGTTGGATTCTGAGTCAGGAACTCCTCAACAGTGCCATTAGCAATTAGGAACGGAG
The DNA here is from genome assembly GCF_010672485.1 of Moorena sp. SIO2C4. Taxonomy (NCBI): domain Bacteria; kingdom Bacillati; phylum Cyanobacteriota; class Cyanophyceae; order Coleofasciculales; family Coleofasciculaceae; genus Moorena; species Moorena sp. SIO2C4. Next base: position 438 of record NZ_JAAHGN010001335.1, read on the forward strand.
CTAACAGTACTCCACCGGATAGCCCACTGGCTAAATCTACCTGATTGGAGACTGCAAGCTCTGCATAACCGGCATCACCGGGGTTGAGATTACCAATTTTACCACTAGCATCATCAACCTGATAAAAGCCAAAGCTATTCTCAAACACTGCTTGACTACTAACCACAAACTCAGGTGTTACTGTTCCAGTCACATCGGTTAAATCCAACAGCTCCACTTGCCCTTGAATCTGGGGACTCCCTATCCCTACAGTAGGAGTTAAAGCCGAAGCGTCTTGAACCGTTACCACTAAATCATCAAAGTCTTGGTCATCAGCATCTTCAAAGTTTAACGTCAAGACACCGTCGCTATTGGTCTCGGTTTGGATATGGTCTAAACCATCGCTATTGAAAGCAGCATCACCGAAGAATACAGAAACATTTTCTCCTGCTAGCACGGCCTCTCTGGTGCTATTTTGTACTAGGTAAAATCCTAATTGATCCCCTACATCAAAATTATTAATTAGACGACTAGTTTGACCACTATCTTCCGGATTTAGCAGCACAGAGAAAATAGTCTGAGCATTAGATAGAGCCGCTTCCACATAGCCTTCCTGACCAGGAGCAATACCATTAACTGTACCTTGGTCATTATCCGTGACAAACACCCCAATTTCATTGACATTAGTAGCGTTTCGACTAATAAAGGTGAATAGGAGTTGAGCGTTGCCAGTGGTGTCACTAGTGATAGTAAAAGTATTGTTAGGGTTCTGAGTCAGAGTCGAAGGAACAAAGGTAGGGATCGAGTTAACAGTAATATCAACAGTCGCTGTATCAAGGCCGCCGTTGCCATCAGATACCTGATCGATCAAGCTATCATTCCCACTGAAATCTGGATCAGGAGTATCAGTAATAACGTCATCATTAGTATTATCCAAGGTACCGTTATTGTTAACCACAGCAGTACCATCTGGTGCATCATTTACAGGAGTAACAGTAATGTTAACGGTAGCGGTGTCAGCAGGGTTAACCCCATCGTTTAACTGATAAGTAAAACTATCCGGTCCATTGTAGTCGGGATTCGGAGTGTAAGTAATAACGTCATCGGTTAGATCATCAGGAGTACCATTGTCATCTACTACTGCACTACCATTACTGGGATCACTAATAACCGTTAGAGTGCTATCTCCCTCAGTATCGGTGTCATTATCTAAGACGTTAATGTTAACGGTTGTATCTTCAGTAGTCGTGGCCGTATCATCTACAGCTATCGGGAGTTCGTTGGTCAGGTTGAATTC
>NZ_JAAHGN010001336.1:0-1709 GCF_010672485.1 Moorena sp. SIO2C4
TCGCTTGACCGTAGGTCACGCTGCGCGAACGCTCCAATTCAAAGTTCAAAATTATTAATTCAAAATGATTCGGACAATTCTAGATTTTTAATTTTTAATTTTTAATTTTTAATTCCCCGGGGGGCTTGTACCCGGAATTAATTAATTCAAAATTTGTTCTAAACTTGATGCGTGAATTTTGAATTTTGAATTTTGAATTTTGAATTACCCAAAGGGCTCATTAGTTGTAAGTCTTTAGTTAGTAGTCATTAGTCATTAGTTATAAGTCTTTAGGATGCCCAAAAAAGCCTCTTGGCAGTGGCAAATTAAATGACTAATGATTAATGACTATTCCTTTTTGAGGTAACATTAGCTGGTGCTAGTTGTTGCGTATAGTTACTATCGTTAATGATTAAACTGAGTAAAGCTGCTGCGAGTGAGATTAGACGTGTACAGTCCAAGGGTCAAAAGCCAGAGGCCAAATTACGTCTAGGTGTGCGCCAGGGGGGGTGTGCTGATTTTTACTACACTATTGACTTTGAGCAAGTGATCAATTCTGAGGATCAGGTCTATGAGTGTGATGGCATCAGTGTCATAGTAGACCCGCAAAGCCTAAAAACTATCAATGGCTTAACTCTAGATTACTCAGAAGACCTCATGGGAGGAGGGTTTCGCTTCCATAACCCTAACGCTTCAGAAAGCTGCGACTGCGGTAATTCCTTTCGTGTAGACCCATCACAGGAGCCAGATTGACACCATAGTGTTATTATTGGTATAATTACCTTTGGTTTGTTTGTAGTTGATTAAGTTCAATCAACCAATGTTTATTAAGCCGTAACCCATGCCCACCATTCAGCAGCTCATTAGTAACGAGCGCTTCAAAGCTAAGAAGAAAACTAAGTCCCCAGCGCTGAAACAATGTCCCCAGCGCCGTGGTGTTTGTACTAGAGTCTTCACAACCACACCCAAAAAGCCGAACTCAGCCTTGCGAAAGGTGGCAAGGGTTCGTCTGACTTCAGGATTTGAAGTAACAGCTTATATTCCTGGTATTGGTCATAACCTACAAGAACACTCCGTCGTGATGATCAGAGGCGGTCGTGTTAAGGACTTACCTGGAGTGCGATATCACATTATTCGGGGTACCCTTGATACGGCAGGAGTTAAGGATCGGCGTCAAGGTCGTTCTAAGTATGGGACGAAGCGCCCTAAGTAAACTCACGAGCATTAACCCCTCTACAGTAAGAGACTTCCAGCAATAGAGTTGCTGTAATCTCACCCATGCCGATAAATAGCGCTTGGTCGTTGCCCAAGGAAAGATTCAATTCCTGAAGCCTAGGCATACTAGAAAGCTGCACTGATTAGCTTCTCGTACAACCTGTAAACAAAAACAGGATTTACAAGACCAACCATAAGCTAACTGTATAACCAAGGTTAATCGCACCAGGGTTAATCACACTAGGGTTAATCACAGGAGTGTATTTGTTTGCCTTGGTTAATTTTTAATAGTAAACTGTATTTTTGATTTTTTCTGAAGCTTACTTATGTCTCGTCGCTCAGTTGTTAAAAAGCGTCCTGTCCCCCCTGACCCAGTCTATAACAGTCGCCTGATTTGTATGTTGGGGTGTAGACTGATGCGTCATGGCAAGAAATCCCTTGCCTAACAAATTATCTATGACGCAATGAAAATCATTGAAGAAAGAACTGGAGCTGATCCCATAGAAACCTTTGAA
>NZ_JAAHGN010001337.1:0-1709 GCF_010672485.1 Moorena sp. SIO2C4
GATGCAGCTTCGGAACAGGGGAGGCAGCGCGGTCTTGGGGGTTCCCCCCATGAGCGACTGCCGTGGTTTCCCCCACTCGCGCTTTGCATCAAGACAATGACTTGAGGGTTAATTTCCGACTGTATCTTCCATGAGCCCATTGGCATCAAAGCCTTATAGAGTAAGCTTTTTGGGGCTCATGTCACCCCCTCAGCTATCTTCAGAAGGCTTTTGCTTATATACTTTTTTAATTAATTTTTTCAAATCATCCCTATCAAAAAGCATAATGTCAGTCTTAGCTGCCAGATTTTTTGCAGGTTCTGTAAACTTACTATTAGTGATAACTAGTCCCAGGTTCGCCTGATAATAGCCAATTGCCCCTGTTACTTCCTGAACGGCCTTAATCCCTACGCTACCTTGTTGTATCTTGGCTTGAACAACAGCCTTTATCTCCCCTTTTTTAATTACCAGATCGGCTCCATAATCCGCAGTTGCTGCAGTGCGCTTCACTTGGTAGCCCAGTTGCTTAAATAATTTAGCCATAAATTTTTTAAACTCCCTCCCCTTCATTTTATCAATTATATCTAAGTGTTCATCAATATCCTCTATAGATTCAATATCTAAGTGTTCATCAATATCCTGTTTCGATTCACGCCTATCATCAACCAAAGATTTACCATTATTTACTTCTGCTTTGAGTTTGCGTTTCCAATCAACTTTATATTTCTTTATTCCTAAATTATCAAAAGATGATGAATTCGATGCCCGCCTATCCTCAACCGAAGATTTACCATTATTCACTTCTTCTTTGAGTTTGCGTTTCAAATCACGAGAAACCATTAACCGTTCAATCTCTTTACAGAGAGATGCTTTAGATTCTCCTTCTTGTTGGCGCTCTTTATATATTCCAACCAGTAATGCTTCAAGTCCGAATTTCGATAAGCCATCAGCAGCTATTCCCACCACCCCAAGAAAAGCAATGCCTCCGATCATTCCGAATGGACCTAACATTGCCAAAGCCGCTGTGATCGCTGCTGCTCCAGTAAATCCCGTTGTTGCCATAGCAATTAGAAGTATCACACCAGGTAAGCCTAGTGCAGCAAACTTTCTAACCACTTCATCCATATCACTATTCCTCAATATTGTTAGCTTAGAGAATTGCTCTAATTGTCACCAGTATTCCCTCCAAACTGAGTAACGACATCAGTGGAAATAGGGGATTATTGAATTAACGACGAAGCAAGCTAATAACAGGTTTACACCAACCACTTTACGTTGTCTACTTATGGTTAGCGTGAATAAAGTCAAAGCTTACTGCTGACAACCTATGGGAATCCTGCTTGATGAGTGCGCCCCACGACTAAGTTAAAATAGAGGCGTAAAGCTGAAACAAGATCATTCCAATGACAGTCCGACAACCTCGATACAGCAAAGAAGAATTTGCTCGACGTGGTGATGAAATCTACGAAACTCAGGTGCGTCCAAAGGTCGAAGCAGGGAATCACGGCAAGATTGTTGCCATTGATATTGAAACAGGCGATTTTGAGGTTGACCCAAGGGAAATAGCCGCTTGCGATCGCCTCGAAGCCCGTAACCCAGATGCTCAGAGGATATCTGAAAAGTTTTTTGATACTGAATTTTGCCCCCCTAGCCCCCCAATTCTGGGGGGAACAAGAATCAATTTGCTGGTAGAAGTCCCCCAAAATTGGGGGACCAACGGGGGCTTGGAT
>NZ_JAAHGN010001338.1:0-1707 GCF_010672485.1 Moorena sp. SIO2C4
GCCTCGCATTTAGACCCCTAAAAATAGGGATAAATCGGTATTTAATACCACAATTCGGACATTGACATTTTACTAGCGCTAGAGTATAATTGAAGTGTAGGATTCAGACCTAACTATGCCCAAGAAAGTAGACACAGCAAAAAAGAGATCAACTCAAATCGTTCCTGTCATAGGGATGAGTGAGTTGGTTCAGGCTGAGTTGCTGTCTACCATGAAAAAACTGGGCATCGTCAGGTCTGAATCCTACAACAAGCTAGGTAGTATTAGTCATTGGGGTCTTGATTGGAAAAAAGCCTATCCAGAGGTCAGAAGTTTTAGGACTCCTGATACCCTGGGACTGCCAGCGAAATTGATGGAATGGACGGTCAGTGATGTAGCAAAAGCTATCACAGCTCAGCAGGCAGCTTGCACTGATGCGGTAATTAAGAAGATTTACAAAAAATTTCCAGGGAGGGACGGCCAAAGGAGAAGAAAGGAACTTTGTAAACAGCTTAAGACTTTAGCTTTTATAGATGATCCATTGCTGCATAGACTTGTTAGGAAGGAATTTCAGCGAGGGCATTCCTGGGTCAAGAATCAGATAGTCTATCAACAAGTAGGATATAAGTGCAAAAGGCTCTCTCGTAATACTTACCAACTAGAGTTGGCTGGATTGAGGAGAGGAAAGAGAAACAAAATAACCGTTAGGTCTAATCGGAAAATAAAAGGCCAGATTAGACTGGTATACAAGCAACTCTTGGGAAAGTTTGAGATTCACTTTTTAGTAGACTATGGCACCGTAGAAATCCCTGCCAACCGTCGAGCTATTGGGGTAGACAAGGGGTACACAGAGGCTTTTTATGATTCAGATGGTCAGGCACACGGAAAAAACTTAGGAAAAGTAGCAACCAATAAATCGGATCGCATCTGTGCAAAAAACCGCAACAGAGGGAAGCTTTGGGCGCTTCATAGAAAACTAGAAAAAATCGACCCAGCCAAGTCGGCTCGAATACTCAAAAATAACCTAAGTAGAAAAACTGAAAATCGCCGATACAGAAAAAATCAATCAGAGATTACGGCCATAATAGGAGCCGCATCTAAGTCCCTTTTTAATGGGGAATCATTAAAAGTATTTGCCGAAAATTTAACACAGCCGATTAGAAATAAACGCCAGTCTAAGGCCATGTCCCGTAAACTTAATAGTTGGATGAAAGGAGTAATGCGGGAATCCTTGCAGAAATGGGCTAATTGGACTGGCTCGGTTGTAACAGAAGTCCAGCCTAGCTACACGTCGCAAGTTGACTCCGTAACTGGAACCCTATTAGGGAAAAGGAGCGGGGACAATTTTACCAGATTCAATGGGGTCGTGTTGCAGGCTGACCACAATGCTGCCAAAAATGTCCTTAGCAGAGGTACGGACAAGGATATCACCCGGTATATGAGTAAAACTGAGGTGCAGGCAGTATTGTTGCGCCGTACCGCGCGTTTCTTGGAAGGTATGGGACTGAGTCTGCTAGATGCAGTTGAGCTTGGATGGCTTGACTGCAAGCATAGTAAAACTCGGGCTTTCAAGCAACTCCTCAACGGGATTTGAGGAACGTCCAGAAAGATAAGTGGCAGGCTTGACTCCAATTGCTGAATGACCACTTCTCACTCGGACCACAATAGATTGAACCTTGACCGTTTTGTACCGGATTATCACGATTTATTACGGTTTAAGAGTATCCC
>NZ_JAAHGN010001339.1:0-1705 GCF_010672485.1 Moorena sp. SIO2C4
TCCTATCTGGCCCTTGGGGATAACGAGTTTGGCTGGTCTCGGCTGATTAGCATTTAAAACCAGTCCTTTCTTGATGCAGTCGCTCATGGGGGGAACCCCCGCGTGAAGGCGCTGCATCGCTTAAACCATTAGTTGGAGGTGTGGCTTTCTTACCCACGTAACTTGCTATGGGATGAGGTATTCAGCCGCAAATATTTGATGAACAATCCAATTCAATCTTTTTACAACTGGTATCGCAACACTATCCGCCATTCCAAGTACCGGTGGTGGATCATCTTGGGGACCCTAGTTTACTTTCTTAGCCCCATTGATATTTCCCCAGACTTTATTCCCATCATTGGGCAAATTGATGATATCGCAGTGATAACCCTGCTGGTTTCGGAGCTGTCTCAGTGGCTAATTGACTTTGCCAAAACCCGCCAAAGCGAAAAAATTGCCAATGACACTCAAGACCCTGAAGTCAAGACTGTGGATGTAGACTCTATTGGTGTCTAGTCAAGGGTCTTGAAAGGGTTAACGCAGAAGTGATTATGTGAATTTACTTCTGCATTTTTTTGGCATTGCTGAATCTTCGCGCTGAATAGGAGTAGAGTGGGCATTCTGCCCGCCCGAGGGAGGATACGGGCAGGATGCCCGTTCCACACCAAGATGCCCGAAAGTTGAAACAGGCAAGATGCCCGCCTGGGAATTGAAACGGGCAAGATGCCCATTCCACAGCAGGATCCCCGTTCTACCAAGATGCCGGAAAGTTGAAACAGCCAAGATGCCCATTCCACGGACTTTTAGGGCGAACGACGGGACTCGAACCCGCGAGTGGTGGAACCACAATCCACTGCCTTAACCACTTGGCTACGCTCGCCATAATCTTACCGTTGTTGATTATAGCATCTTATTTGTGGGTTTATCAACAATCTATGAAATTTTGATGGGTTTATGCTGATTCCGTCAGTTCTGAAGTTTGCTGACAATTGCTGCAATTGTCTTGCCCTGAGGGACTTCCATCAAACATGCAAGACGTTACCAGTATTTTGCAGTTAATCTGGAACTCGAAGGCTTAATAGCCATCTTAATATACAATATACCGTTAAAAAATTCAGATGAAGATTTCACAGGTTGTCACCGCTTTTGGCACGATGGTGCTGGCGGTGGTGGGAGGCTCAATGGTGGTGACCAATCCTGGACAAGCTACCTATGAAGATTATGCGGTTGAGCAACTGAGCAAGTATCTAAAAGAAGAAGTTTGTCCCCAAGCACCGGAAACCCTAGGCAGTTTCCTGCGCCGTCAGTGTACCATCCTGGTGGATACAGGGCGACCTCAAATTAAGCAAGTTGTTGCCCAGAGCACAAAGCGAGAAAATTTTCTGCTCTTTAGTATTTACCGCACTGACCTGGATGTTAGTACGCTGATCCCTTCATACTCCTTTGAAACTGTAGGGATCTGTCAACAATTTTACCTTTACAAGGCTGATGAACAATCATACTAAGGGTAGTTGTTAGATGGCGAGCACTGGTCTTTTTGTGGGGATGGTTACCTTAGACCTGGTATACCTCAGCACCAAGCTACCAAGCAGCAATGAAAAAATAACTGCCTCTGACTATACGGTAGCGGCTGGGGGACCAGCGACGAATGCAGCAGTAACGTTTAGCTATCTGGGAAATATAGAGGTGCGACCCAAGGGCGATTTACTCGCCCTAGGAGGCGCGA
>NZ_JAAHGN010000134.1:0-10795 GCF_010672485.1 Moorena sp. SIO2C4
TGCTTGGTTCAAGCTAGAGTATGAAACAACCAAAACTATTAACCTACCCGGTGTAATCGATGTTTACAGCTGGGAAAAGCTAGAAACTAACTGGGTGATGGTGTTAGAAGATTTTGGGGGCGAATCTCTCAATCGGATAATTCCGAAGCAGGAATTCACAATTGCTGAGTTTCTCCACCTGGCCATTGAGATTGTTGACATTCTCGGTCAGGTTCACCAGCAGCATATTATTCACAAAGATATTAACCCATCAAATATTATCTTAAATCAGAATACTGGTAAACTTAAGCTAATTGATTTTGGTATTTCAACCACACTGTCGCGAGAAATATCAACCTTTCGCAATCCGAATGTATTAGAAGGAACTTTAGCTTATATTTCCCCAGAACAAACGGGTCGCATGAATCGAGCCATCGATTACCGCACTGATTTTTACTCCCTGGGGGTGACCTTTTATGAATTGCTGACGGGAGAGTTACCCTTCCCCAGCAATGATGTTTTGGAATTAGTCCATTGTCATATTGCTAAACAACCGACACCACCACAAGAAATCAAACCAGATATTCCACCAATTCTTTCAGCGCTCCTGTTGAAATTGATGGCGAAAAATGCTGAAGAACGCTATCTATCAGCCTATCGGATTAAGGCAGATTTAGCAGAATGTCTCAGACAGTGGCAAACCAAAGGGCAAATTGATGCTTTCGTGATCGATCAGCACAATGTTTCCGATCAATTTCAAATACCACAAAAACTATATGGGCGAGAACAGGAGATTTCTACCCTATTAGCTGCTTTTGATCGAGTCAGCCAAGGAGCTAGTGAAATGATGCTGGTTTCGGGGTATTCTGGTATTGGCAAGTCCGTATTAATACAGGAGGTATATAAGCCCCTGACTCGCCAACATGGCTATTTTATTTCTGGTAAGTTTGACCAGTTTCAACGAGATATTCCCTACGTTTCTTTAATTCAGGCATTTCGGTCATTAGTACAACAATTACTCACCGAAAGTGAGCAAGAGATTAACAATTGGCGAGAAAAGCTACAACTTGAATTAGGGGAAAATGCACAGGTAATCATTGAAGTTATTCCTGAAGTAGAACTAATTATTGGTCCACAACCACCTGTGCCAGAGCTTCCGCCAACAGAACTCCAGAATCGCTTTAATTTTGTTTTTCAAAAATTTATTAAGATATTCACTCAACCGGAACATCCGTTAGTCATTTTTCTTGACGACTTACAGTGGGCAGATAGAGCTTCGTTGGAATTAATTCAACTGCTGATGACAGCAGCAGATAATAAATATCTATTTTTCATTGGGGCATATCGAGATAATGAAGTAAACGAAGTACATCCGTTGACTCAAACCTTGGAAAAGATTGAATCAGCCAGGGTAAACATTAAGAGAATACTACTTCCCCCCTTAGCCTTAACTGATGTTAGCCAACTTATCGTTGATACGTTTTTCGTAGATTCAATAACTGCTAAACCCCTTGCAAAATTAATACAGAAAAAAACTGGCGGAAATCCGTTTTTTATCAATGAATTTATAAAATCTCTGTATTCTGAAGGTTGGTTGTATTTTAACTATCCTTCTCAGAAATGGGAGTGGGATATAGAGCAAATAAAAGCGCAACCCCTTACAGATAATGTGGTGGAGTTGATGACTAAAAAAGTTAAAGACTTACCCACAAAAACTCAAGCCTTATTAAAATTAGCAGCTTGCATAGGGAACCAGTTTGACCTGAAAACACTGGCAGTGATATATGAAAAATCTATAGGGGAAACTGCAACGGATTTACGGTCAGCACTCCAATCTGGTCTAATTATACCCCTTAGCTATGCCTACCAGTTGGTGGAACTTGATATCGAAGGGTTGTCAAATCAGTTAATTGTAGAATACAAATTTGCCCACGACCGCATCCAACAAGCAGTTTACTCGCTGATTCCCAAAGCAGATACCCAAGCAGTACATCTGGGGGTTGGCAAGTTGTTACTGCAAAATACATCCTCTGAAGAATCTGAACAGAAGCTGTTTGAGATTGTTAACCAGTTGAACAAAGGTCGGGAGCTAATTGAGGAACAAACAGAGCGAGATGAGTTAGCTCGATTAAATCTACGGGCAGGCAAAAAAGCCAAATCCTCAGCTGCTCGTCAACCGGCTTTCAATTATCTCCAGACCGGCTTAAGTTTGTTAAGTAACCAGAGTTGGTCACAGCAGTATGATCTTACCTTAAATTTTTATGTGGAGGCAGCAGAAGCCGCTTATACAATTGCCAACTACGACCAAATGGAGCCCTTGATTGAGATAGTCTTGCAAAAAGCCCAAACACTGCTAGACAAAGTCAAAGTCTATGAAGTCAAAATCCAAGCCTATTCTGCCCAAATTAAATTCATAGAAGCAATCAAAACTGGGCTAGAAGTTCTGAAATTACTTGGGATCGAATTACCCGAACGACCCAGCCAATCTGATCTGACGGCAGAGATAGAGCAGATCAAGTCTGCCTTAGGGGGCAGGCAACCTCAGGAGCTAATTGACTTACCCCAAATGACCGATCCTTATAAATTAACAACTATGGGGATTATGAACTACTTGTTTACTCCTACGTTCATAACAAATAATCAACTTTGCTTGGTCATTTGGTGCAGACAGGTTAATTTATCGATTCAGTACGGTAATTCTGCTGATTCTGCTTTTCCCTATGTAGGTTACGGGATTATCCTCTGCTTAAGAGGAGAGCTTGAGGCTGGCTATCAGTTTGGTCAACTTGCTTTAAAGTTGCTAGAACTATTCAAAGATAGAACATTCAAAGCCAGAACTTATTCAACCTATAAAATATTTCTCAAGCATTGGAAGGAACCCCTCAGAGATACATCATCTTTTTGCATGGAAGGTTATCAAAGTGGCATAGAAACTGGAGATCTTGAACATGCTGCTAGTGCTATAGATGGATATGTCTACGCTTTGTACCTAAGTGGTGTGGAACTAATCGATGCTAAGAAAGAGACGGCAAAAGCAATTGCAGCTACTATTCAAACTAAGCAGGAAGCTTTCATTCATTGGACTCAAACCTATATGCAGGCTATCCTTAACTTGATGGGAGAAGCCGACAATCCCTGCCGTTTGATTGGTGAAGCATATGATGAAGAAAAGATGATGCCAGCCCATCTTGCCAGTGGAGATCGCACTGCACTGATGCATGCTTATTCACATAAACTCACTCTATGTTATCTTTTCCAGGAATTTCAGCAAGCGGTTGAAAATGCCGACCAGTTTGAAGAATATGCTGCCAATGCTGCCTCATCATTCATCTTTACCACTGCCTACTTCTATGACGCCCTGGCTCGGCTAGCATTTTATCCTGATGCTTCAGAGACTGAAAGAGCAGAAATCTTGACCAAGGTTGCTGCTAAACAAGAAAAAATGGAACTATGGGCAAAGCAAGCTCCGATGAATTTTCTACACAAATTTTATCTAGTCGAAGCTGAACGATCCCGAGTTTTAGGCAAAGATAGCGAAGCTAGAGACTATTACGACCGCGCTATTACTTTAGCCCATAAAAACGAATATCTCAACGACGAAGCCCTAGCTTATGAACTAGCAGGCAAATTCTATTTAGCCAGAAACCAAAACCACGTTGCTCGCCACTACCTACAAGATGCCCACTATACTTATCAAGGCTGGGGAGCTGTGGCTAAGGTCAAAGATTTGGAAGCTCGATACCCACAATTTTTAGCTACAGTTTCAACAGATAGTATTAAAACTAGCTTAAATCCGTCCATTACCGACTCAGGTAAAACTACATCCGGTGTTTTGGATATCAATAGCATTCTCAAAGCATCGCAAACAATTTCTGGGGAAATTATCCCAGACAAGTTGCTGGAAAAGTTAATGAAAATCCTGATTGAGAATGCTGGCGCTCAACAAGGTTTTCTGATACTATATAAAGACGGTGATTGGGTAATTGAAGCTGAAGGAACAGTGGATTCTGATCAAGTTACTACACTGCAATCCCTGCCAGTAGACTCTGTGGATGCTGCTAGTCAAACCCCGGTCTTGTCAGTCTCTATCATTAATTATGTGGCTCGCACCCAGGAAAATTTAGTCTTAAGTGATGCGGCTAATCAAGGACAATTTACTCGTGACCCTTACATTGTTGCCACTCAACCCAAATCGATTATCTGTACTCCTTTGTTAAATCAAGGTAAACTAAGCGGTATTTTATATTTAGAAAATAATTTAACCACAGAGGCATTTACGAGCGATCGCATTGAAGTTTTAAGAATGCTTTCTGCTCAAGCTGCTATCTCTATTGAAAATGCTCGTCTCTATGGACAGTTAGAAGACTATAACCGCAATCTAGAGCTTAAAGTAGAAGAGCGCACTCAAGAACTATCTCAAACTTTGGAAGTTCTGAAAGCTACTCAAGCGGAACTAATATTTGAAAACGAGTTACTGAAGAGTGACGAACAAGCCGCGAATTTTGATTATCAAGTGGGGGGAAGTTTACCGATGGATTCTCCCACTTATGTGGTGCGTTCTGCTGACAGAACTCTCTACAAATCATTAAAGCAAGGGAAGTTTTGTTACATTCTCAATCCCCGCCAGATGGGCAAGTCAAGCCTGATGGTACGTATGATTAACCACCTGAACCATGAGGGGATTAGCTGCGCGGCCATCGACTTGACTCGGATTGGCAGCGAAAATGTTACCCCTGACCAATGGTATAAGGGATTGGCAGTAGAGCTATGGCGAAGTTTTGGTTTACTAAGAAAGGTGAATTTAAAAAAGTGGTGGAATGAACGAGGGGATATTTCTACGGTTCAGCGGTTGAGTCAATTTATAGAAGAAGTCTTGCTAGATGAACTTGATAAACCAGATAACAGTTTACCCAATAAAAGGGTAGTTTTTATTGATGAAGTTGATAGTGTGTTGGGCTTGAATTTTCCAGTTAATGACTTTTTTGCTCTGATTCGCTCCTGCTATAATCAGCGTACTATCAATCGAGACTATGGCAATTTAACTTTTGCTCTTTTTGGAGTTGCTACCCCCTCTGGCTTAATTACTGACCACAAAAGAACTCCTTTTAATATTGGTCAGGCGATTCAACTAGAGGGCTTTAAAGAGCATGAAGCTCAACCTTTGCTTCAAGGATTAGCAGAGAAAGTGACCAATCCTCAAACACTGCTCAAAGAAGTGTTAGCATGGACGAGTGGTCAGCCTTTTTTGACCCAAAAGGTCTGTCAATTTATCCGCAGTACTTCATCTGCTATCCCTACCAACGACGAAGCTGAATGGATTGAAAATTTGGTGCGAACCAGGGTGATAGAAAATTGGGAATCCCAGGATGAACCGGAGCATTTGAGAACCATACGCGATCGCATCCTCGAAAGTAAACAATCTGTAAGGCTACTGGAGATATATCGACAAATTGTGGACCAGGGAGAAGTGGTGGCTGTTGACAGTCCAGACGAAAAGGAATTGCTGTTGTCTGGGTTAGTAGTTAAGCAACAGGGATCTCTGAGAGTCAATAACCGGATTTATCAATCGATCTTTGACCGCAGTTGGGTTGAGCAGCATGTGTGACTGAGATGTTGGACTTTCAATTAAAATAGTAAAGGGAATAGGGAATAGGGAGTAGGGAGTAGGGAGTAGGGAGTAGGGTATCAAAAATTATCACAATTCCTACACGGATTCCTAAAGCTCTGAAATTTAGGAGTCTCAAGTCAGGATGGTACAACAGAATGCGTTCGCGTAGCGGCTCCCCAAAGGATTATCCCCGAACCTGCACTCAAGTTGATTCTGATAGCGCTGCCAAGAATTCCTCCGGTAGCATTACGGGAACTGAAGATGACACAAAATCAGATATATTGCGTGTAACGATCAGGTCGAGACCTAAGGCAAGTGCAGCTTCACTGGTGACCGCATCTTCAAAATCCGTCATGGAGCTTTGCAGAGCAGCTCGAATCACCTGATCGGTTATGCTGGCAACTTGAATACGTTGTAATAACGTCGATAGTAATCTCCGTGCAACGTCACTCCCCACCTGACGACGCAAAATATAGAAAATGTTGGTTATGGCATGGCCTGAAACATATCCTTCAAGGTCTTCCTGGGTTACTGTATTTAATGCTTGTGCCGAAGCAACCACAAATGGTTGGCGTTGAGCTAGAACATCAAGTAATACGTCACTATCAAACAACACCCGTCTCACTGGTATTTTTCCTCAAGATAATCGATGTAGGACTCCTTGGAATCCTCTGGACTTAGCTCAAGCACACCAAGTAGGCTTTGAGTCCAAGGATCAAGATCAGTCATTGGTGTTGAAATTGAGCTATTAGACATAGATAACAGGGTTTCTTGTTCAATTGAGGCCAACAGGGACTCGACTAAACGCCAGCGTACACTTATTGGTAATTGCAATGCTTGGTTTTGCAATTCTTGCCATGTCATTGGCTCTCTTCCTCAAGAACTTCCTTTTCTAATTTTAGAGTATGGGCCAATTGGAGTGATGTAATCCCTGCCTCGCACATGGCCAGGTAAAGGGCAGCTTTTAAGGCAGTCTGAATTGGGACTGGGACTAAATAGTCTCCGTCTGCTGGGGGTGAGGGATTGGGGATGTCGAGTTTGTCATCAATTCTCGCAGCGATCGCTTCTTCCAAACAGTCCGCTGCTTCAGCGAAGGCTTGTTCCATGGAATCTCCCTGAGTAATGGCTTCTGGCAGATCCTGAAAAGTTACCACAAACCCGCCATCCGACTCGTCAGGGGTAAATGTAGCCGGGAATGAAAATCGACTCATAGTAATGGCATGGTTAAATTTCATCTTCCTGTAGACCAAGCTGACGTAGCATTGCCTTCAATGTCCCAGTCTTGAGTTCATCTTTGGGATTGCGGACAATAGTAAATCGATCACCAAAATAGAGTGTGACGTGGCTTCCTTTCCCGCGCTTTTTGTCAACACGAGATTCGAGACCACGCTCTCTTGCTAACTTTTTTACCCTCTATCATGAACTCACTTCCTTTCATAATAAAACTATCGGACATTATTGTCCGGTAGTCAAGGGCGAAGGGATCCGTGAGGGCTTGGCTCCCGAAACCGCCTTCCCAAAGCCTCTTTCTTTCGTCAGCGATTGTCATTAAATCAAGACTTTACTATAATGTCAGCACAGTCAAGCTTTTATAAATTAATAGAATAAATGTATTAATTAACTTCAGTCATCAAGAAGATTGATGGGGAGATGGGGAGATGGGGCAGATTTGTATTAAGGGTAATTATCCGGCGTTGCTGAATCAAGGAATGAATAGAAGTAGGGTGGGTATCCTGCACGACCGAAAAGATCAGGAACGGGCAAGATGCCCATTCCACAGGTGCGACCCAAGGGCGATTTACTCGCCCTAGGAGGCGCGCACCTACTCTTAAAATCATTCCATTATTAAGCAACGCCTAAAAACTAAAATAATGAAGACTCTGAAATTATTACCTTTTGTATGCGTAATACTTGCTTCAATGCAACCTAGAGTTTTAGCTCTTAGCAAATTATTCGATAGCGTCGAAGACGCTCTTAAAAAACCATTTAAAATTGTTTCTGAAGGTGTTGCTGAAGGTGCAAGCGATAAAGCCTTAAAAGAATTTGAGGACTTTTTTAATAGTTCAATACGCCCCTTTAGTGATGATGTAATCAATAAAGTTGATCGGGTAGCAGCAAATAACATTCTCCGCACTGAGGAAGCTGCTCAGAGACTTTTAGACCATAGTAAAGACAATATCCTAGATATTGAAAATCAAGTGGTTGAGGATATTGATCATATCTTGGAAAGAGTAGATGAGCGCTATCGTGGCGTAATGCGGGAAACCTTCTTAGAGATTAATCGTGCTCGTGCAGAGACTCTTATTGATGTCCGCTATACTCTTGGTACTGTTGATCAATCCCTAGAAGCGCGAATCAACCAAATTGCTTTAGAGATGATGACGCTTCTTGCTCAAGTTGATAAGATTGTGCAAAAAACTCCAGGTACTTTTTACAAAGAACTGTTTGACCCTACAATTACAAGATTGGAGAACCTTGAGCGAGATATTTTCCTTAAATTAGATGAACTTGTAAAAACACTTAATTGCTCTAGGGCAGGCACTATTGAAGATTTACGAATTAGCTTTAATAAAATAATTGAAAAGGCTCGCAGCACCCTACCTTTTTCCATATTTCGTCGTCGTACCTCTTGTGAAAGAGAAATGCGTCAGGTATACCAAGAAGGCAGTGATATATATTTTTACCGTGTATCTGAGTGTGAAATTAACAAAATTATCAATCAGCGTGGACATATATTAACTATGCAGCAAATTGCAGATAACTACGGACAACTTCAACTCAATGCTAGTCGAATGGCTTGTTTAGCTAAAGATATTGCACCAGATCTACATGATCAAATAAAAGGAGACTGGTTAGAATACGGAATAAAAACTCGTTTTTGGAAAAATTATCTAACAAATAGCTCACAAGGAGAATAATTATGAAACGTTTAATGGCATTAAGCACGATTATCCTTACAGTTAGTATAGGAGTAGCTTCTTGTACTCGATTAGTAAACAGTCAAAACAGTCGCCAGGAGTGTGATAAAAACTCTACGGCTTTTCAATGTTATGAAGCAACATTATCGGAAATTCGTTTAATGAAGCAAGAGTTACAAACAAAGCTTCAAGAACTTGAAAGTGTTAGAAACGAAGTCAAGTCGCTCAACGAAAAGTTGGGAAATACAACTAATAAACTAGAACAAAATTTTATTAAAATTAGTAATAATCGTGAGCAACTGACACAAAATCATCAAGCTTTAAGCAATAGTGTGGAAGGGTTAAATACTAGGATTCAGTCCCTTCAAGCAAATCAGGATAATTGAGATCAAAAATTAGATAATTTAACCAAGACATCTACTCAGGAGGATCAAAAGCTTGGTCAGAAGATTAGTAACATTGAATCTGGTGTTAATCAGAGAATATCGAATGAAGTTCAGACTTTGTCAAACCAACTTCAAGGGTTGACTACTAATGCAGATAAGACGGTTGTTCAGGGTAACCTACTGATTAACGGCAATCGATGGGATGGGACAAGACAGGAAGCTACTACTGATAGGAGTAATGATGCTTTTTGTCCTGAAGGACATTACGTTGTGGGAGCACGTGCCATCGATACAGATGGTGGAAGATACTGCGTCAGTTGTATAAGTCGTGTGAAGTTATTCTGTAGACAACTCTAGAATATGAGAACCACTTGCCTATGTTAACGGAGCCACTTTTTTAAATAATATAGGACTTACGAAATTTAGTTAGTCTCGCCCCCCTAACCCCCAATTTTGGGGGGAACAAAACTCTCAAAGTCCCCCACAGTTGGAGAACCAACGGGGGGCTTTCCCAAAACCAGACGATCGCGCATTCATACTTCAATTCAGCAATGCCTAGTCTGAAAAACGATTATGTTCAACTCTCCATCAAAATCAACCTCAAAGCATCTAACTCCACATACCATGGCTCAGGCCAAGCTTTAATCTGATGCCATTTTTCCTTAAAAACTTCAGCTTGGAGGTGATACTGTTTAGGATTCCTAGAAGGAGTATATAAATTCAGATAAAGTGTAACTCGGTGCTGGGTTTCACTCATCGTCACCAGCCAACAGGGAAACGTATTGTCTTGATTTGGCTCTTTTAGAAATCTCAGATGATGGGCACGGATGCCAACATAAGCCAAAGATTTCCTAATCGGTTCTACAACTGAGAGACTACAGTTCCAGTCCAGGGCTTGAATTTTTTGGTGGTCAATAATCTCAACCCGAGAAAAGTTTTTACACTCCGTTAATTGTGCTACCCTAAAGCTAGGAGGATGCTCAAAAATAGCTTCTTTAGAGTCATAACCAATAACATTTCCTTCAGAAAGTACTAACAGATTACCACAGACCCGGTAAGCTTCCTCTAATTTATGGGTGACGAAAAGAGTGGCTCCTTGATAATTAGAGAAAACTTCCGTTAGTAGCATTTCGATCTGATTCCGTAGATAGGTATCAAGGGCAGAAAGGGGCTCATCTAATAGTAACGCTTCTGGTGCGATCGCCATTGCTCTTGCTAAGGCTACCCGCTGCTGCTGACCCCCAGAAAGTTCGTGAGGATAGCGCTTTTCCAGTCCCTGTAAATGCATCAATTCAATATATTTCCATACCCGTTTGTTCCTTTGAGCTTTCGGCAATTCCTGCAAGCCAAAGCCGATATTTTCAGCTACATTCATGTGGGGAAACAGGGCATAATTCTGAAACACAAAACCAATGCGACGTTGGTGAGGAGGAAGATTAATACCCTGTTTGGAATCAAACAAAACTCTTCCGTTCAAGACAATCCGGCCTTGAGTCGGTGTAGCCAAACCAGCAATACACCGTAGCGTCATACTTTTACCAGAACCAGAAGCCCCTAAGATTCCTAAGGGCTTACCATTAGCAGTAAATTTAGCATCTAGGGTAAAGCTAGAGCTTACCTCTTTTCGTAACTCTACTAAAAGTCCTTGACTTGGTTCTATGTTAGATTTTTTCTCTATTCCCTGCTCTTTTCCCCCCTGATTAAGGGAAGCTCTAGTCCCCCCCTTAATCCAGGAAGTTCTTGTCCCCCCCTTATTAAGGGGGGTTAGGGGGGATCCCTTACTTACTTCTATATTAGATTTTTTCCCTGCTCCCTGCTCTTTTCCCCCCTGATTAAGGGAAGCTCTAGTCCCCCCCTTAATCAGGGAAGTTCTTGTCCCCCCCTTATTAAGGGGGGTTAGGGGA
>NZ_JAAHGN010001340.1:0-1702 GCF_010672485.1 Moorena sp. SIO2C4
CGCCAGGGCAGTTAGGACATGACAAAAGTCTCACACCCTTTGTAAGCGCAAGAGTTTGACTTCTGACTTCTGACTTCTGCTATAAGTAGCGCAACCCCTGCGATCGCACAACCCATTGGCCCTTGTGTACTAGATCCGGCTGATATTGGTGTGCCCTGTACTCGTGACATCAATCGCTGTGGCAATCCTAGGGAACCAAATACAGTGCGTTGACTGGTTCTTGTGAAGTACAGTTGGGATACTAGAAAGTGAATCTGTTAGTAATTCTATAAAGTGCCAGATGATCACAATTTAGATCAGATCACAATTAACAGTTGAGGGTTCACTTTCAACAGTGAACCCTCAACTAAATAGATTTAGCCAGTTTTGTCAAACTTAATTAAGTTAGTAATTGTTAATTAAACGAAAAATCCTATTACCCTTGATTTTTAATTAACATTACGTCTATAATTTTTATAGCCGTTTCTTCTGATATCTCTAAAGCATGATAAAGCTCGTTTAAAAACTCTTCTTCATCATCGGTAATTTCTCCATCTGCTAAAATAATATCAGTGGCGAGCGCAAAGGCTGTTCCTTGTAGCTCATAGGGGAGTGATTTTAGGGCTGCACTAAGAAGAGGCTCAGAACCTTGCCGCTGGAGGAGCATCAAAAGTCGTTCAAACATTCTTGCCATTACATCAGCTGAGTAGCTCCTGAACAGCTGCATGCGAGATAAGGCAGTAATAATAGCTTGGACCTCAGAATTAGTCGCGTATCCGTCAGCAGCACCAGCAATTAATGCGATCGCAGCAAAGGCTTCAGCTGGTCCGAGTGTTATTTGGCTGTGTTGACGACTAATTGAAATTTTGTCAAACAGACCCATTGTTGTTGTCTCTTGGAAAAGTACCTTAGTTAATACCAAGATGACATTGGTGACCGCAAACGGAATTAGTAGAAATACTGAACTTGTGACTAGACTTTGCCAAAGTTTTCTCTTTCACCTCAAGCAGGGCTATAGTTAATCTGGTTAATCTGACCGATAAACTAGAGTCAATCTCCATCAAGGATAATCACCCCTGTGGCACCAGTAACCCCCGACGTAAACCAGCGAATTCAGGAACTGCGGCGACTGTTGCAAAACGCTAGTTATGCCTACTACGTCCTGGACAATCCCATCATGGCAGATGCCATCTACGATCAACTCTACCGGGAACTGCAAGAGCTGGAAACAGAGTATCCTGAGTTAGTAACCTCTGATAGTCCAACCCAGCGGGTAGGAGAAAAACCAGCTACTGGTTTTGTTTCCGTGCGCCACAATATCCCACTCTATAGTCTGGATAATGCCTTTAACCTTGAGGAATTTAGCCAATGGCAAGAACGATGGCAGCGTCATATTTCTGGTGATATTTCCCAAGACTCAGGATTTAATACTGAATACGTTTGTGAACTCAAAATTGACGGTTCAGCATTAGCACTGACCTATGAAAATGGGATTTTGGTCAGGGGAGTGACCAGGGGTGATGGGTCCACAGGAGAAGATATTACTCAGAATGTCCGCACTATTCGCTCTATTCCTTTGCGGCTCAATCTAGACCAACTTAATCTAGACCAACTGCCAGCTTTAGTAGAAGTGCGTGGTGAGGCATTCTTACCTCTGGATGTATTTGAGAGGATTAATCAGGAACGAGCACAAGCAGGTGAACCATTATTTGCTAATCCTCGA
>NZ_JAAHGN010001341.1:0-1702 GCF_010672485.1 Moorena sp. SIO2C4
CCTTTTTCTATATAGTTTATTACTTTTTTTCTGAAATCTAGACTGTATGGCATTGCTGTCAGTTATTGAAAATATACCCTTTTCATTTTACCTCATCACCGTCTTATCCTTAATTGAAACAACTATATGTATTTGTTATTGACACAAACAAACAACCACTAAACCCAATTTACCCGAAGAAAGCACGCCGGTTGTTAGACAAAGGTAAAGCTGCGGTTTTCAGGATGTATCCTTTCACGATCATCTTAAAGACTGCGATTCGGCAAAGCCGACGCTGCGCGAACGATAATCCAGTTATCTCATCTTGTCAAATAAAGATTGACCCTGGTAGTAAGGTAACTGGATTTGCCCTAGTTCAAAACAACCAAGTTATTTAGGGTATGGAATTAGAACACAGAGGAGGATTAATCAAGAAAAAACTAGAGTCTAGAAGAGCTGCAAGACGTGGAAGACGTAACCGTCATACCCGATACAGAAAGCCACGATTTCTTAACCGTAGATGTCCAGAGGGATGGCTTTCACCTAGCCTAGAGCACAGGGTGTTGACTATTGAAACTTGGGTAAAACGACTAATTAAATTTTGTCCTGTCAATGAGATTTGGGTCGAAAAAGTCAAGTTTGACACCCAAAAGATGCAAAATCCTGAAATCAATGGCACTGAGTACCAGCAAGGGGAACTAGCTGGTTATGAAGTTAGGGAGTACTTACTTGAAAAATGGGGGAGATAATGCACTTATTGTGGTAAGCAGTCCGGTAGTGATAAATAAGTAGTGATAGAATATTATATTGACATTAAATAATGCATTTTTTTATGTAAAAATAGTAATTTTGATATCATTAATTAGTAGCTTTTATTGTTTAAATAATAAAAGCTACTAATTAAAAAATATTTAAAAAACTGCTAAACTTTTGTTATAAAAAACGTTATCAAGTTATCAATACACCATCGTAAGAATGAATACAGTCTCAGATTTAATAACGCGACCCAATTGCCCTTACTGCAATTGTGAGCGAACAGTGAAAAAGCGATGCAGAGGTGCGACCCGTGGCGAATTTAATTACGGGTCAAACGCACCATTACGGTCTTGGGGAGCCAGTGCGGTCTTGGGGGTTCCCCCCATGAGCAACTGGCGTGGTTTCCCCCATGAGCGACTGCATCAAGACATGGAAGCACTCATAATAAAAAGCAAAAATATCTCTGTTTCTCTTGGTGCGCATTCACGCTTTTCGGGGAACCCGACCGGGGTCGCACCGCAAAAACTGTAAGAGACAGTTTGTAAAAAATCCGACAAAAAAAACGATATCCTTGTCGATCAAAAAGAGAATCGATTACCTATTACTTGAGAAAATATATGCAAGCCGGTATTGCTCGAACAGTTGGAGTTTCAAAAACATGGCTCCAGAATTATGTTAATAAGAAATATGCGGAAACCCCCCGAAAAATAAAGGTTTCAGAAAAACCGTGCATGTAAGATGTCCATTCTCTTGGTGCGCGTTCCCTAGGTCGGGTTTCCCGACCGGGGTCGCACCGCTGAATGTGATGAAATGTGGTCTTTTGTTAAAGCGATGCAGCGCGGTCTTGGGGGTTCCCCCGGAGACGAAACCTGATTACGTTGAGCCTTTATGGTTGGTAGGTTATGCAAAAAAGGGTTAAAACTTGAGGCGCGACCCCGTAATTTAATTCTTCAAGCGGAAAGCGCGA
>NZ_JAAHGN010001342.1:0-1702 GCF_010672485.1 Moorena sp. SIO2C4
TACCCTATTTCTGACCATCTGTGGCATTTTAAAACCAACTAGGGCAAGAGTGATGCTGTTATTTGGCAAACCTGTGGTAGCGGGTGAGTTTCGCCCAGAAATTGGTCTGGTGTTTCAGAATCCCCGATGACCAGTTATTTTCCCCTTCGGTCTGGGATGACGTAGCCTTTGGACCAGAGAATATGGGGTTACCAACGGTTGAGGTTGAACAGCGAGTTCAAGAAGCCCTATCCCTGACGGGTGTGGAACACTTAGCGGCTCGAGTTCCCCACAACCTGTCTGGGGGTCAGAAGTGTATGGTAGCGATCGCAGGGGTTTTAGCCATGGGTCCATCCCTAGTGCTTTACGATGAACCCAGTGCGAATCTTGACCTTCGTTCCCGGCGTCGCTTGATTAGCTTTTTGAAAGGGTCCCAGGAGACAATACTGATTTCCTCCCATGACCTAGAACTGATTTTAGAAGTATGCGATCGCGTTTTGCTACTTGACGAAGGGCAAATTATTGCTGACGGTCCTCCTCAACAGGTGATGGCTAATCAGGAGCTGATGGAGGCTCATGGTTTGGAAAAGCCTCACTCTATAGTTTAAGTTATCAGTAATCAGTGAAAAGTTAGTCGTTGGCGGTTGACTGTTGATTGTTAACCGTCAAGAATGATTAACTTGGTCAGCAGGATGGTGCTGGAGTAATTCAATTACCTTCCCCACTTAAAAACCGCTGCTCCCCAAGTCAATCCTGCACCAAAGCCGGAGGTAGCTATAATATCTCCTGATTTAATTTTCTCAAGCCGCACTGCTTCATCCAACACTATAGGTATAGAAGCCGCTGACGTATTACCATATTGAGCGAGATTACTTAGAACCTTGTGCTTAGGAATCTTCAGACGTTGGGCAACTGCATCCAGAATCCGCTGATTAGCTTGATGCAAGACCAGCCAATCCACCTGTTCAGTGCTGAGATCGGCTCGGAATAATGCTTTTTCAATCACTTCTGGTACCTTTTGCACTGCAAAGCGATAAACCTCTTTGCCACTCATGGTAATGGGCTGATAAGTCCCTTTACCAACAGTCAAACCCTTGACAATTTCCTGCTGTTGTGATTTATAGGCTAACTGAAGACAGCTATTTTGGGTACCATCACTACACAGTGCAAATCCCAGTAAGCGATCGGATTGATTTCCCTGCAAAACTACAGCCCCAGCACCATCTCCAAATAGTACACAAGTACTTCGGTCTGACCAATCCACCCACCTTGAGAGAATATCGGCACCAATTAGTAAGACATTTTGGTAAACGCCAGTGCGGATAAATTGGGACGCTGTAGCCAGTCCAAAGACGAACCCTGAGCAGGCTGCGGTTATATCAAAGGCAACTGCTTTTGATGCTCCCAGGAGTGCCTGAACTTGATTAGCACTGCCAAACAGATCATCCGGGGTTGAGGTGGCTAGGATAATCATATCTAGGTCATCAGGAGCAATTCCAGCCATAGCGATCGCATTCCTTGCTGCCCCAGTAGCCATCTCACTTAGACTCCCTTGTGCATGCACCAGATGCCTTTGCCGAATTCCGGTACGGGTGGTAATCCACTCATCCGATGTATCAACCATTTGGCTTAGTTGATGGATATCGAGGGTAACCTCTGACGCTGCGGAACCGCTTCCGGTAATAGCAATGCCTGTTCCTAGTTGATTCAAGGCTATTCTCCA
>NZ_JAAHGN010001343.1:0-1697 GCF_010672485.1 Moorena sp. SIO2C4
CTATGCTTTATAAACATCTTTCTTAACATAAAAATTGACAAAAAGAGTCAAGTGTGCATAGAGAGGCGATCGCCCTAAATTGACAAAAAGAGTTAAGTGTGTATAAGAGTGCGATCGCTAATCTTCATTTCGGCGCTTTCCCCCTATAAATACTCTATGGTACTTGTGGCAAATCATACACCCCTGCACTATAGACAGCTCAACCAATCTAATCAGCACCATCAATGTTGGCTCAGTGATGTTCCAGCTCTTGACAAAAGTGCCAAGTTTCTGAAATATCATCCAATCGTCAAAGTCCACGCCAGAGAACTTTAACTCCTGGTTCACCATCACCTTTTCGGCCTAAAAAACCGCCTAATTGTGCAATCCAACGCACTACTTGTGATAGGTTTGGCGGTTTTTGATGAGGATAAATTTGTTTATGTATCGTCGCATAAAGTGCCTGCCACTCATAGGATTTTAAGACCTCTTCACAACTAACATCAGGACAATGGCGAGCCAAATAAGTAAGCCAGAGTAAACGCCAAGCAACTATACTATAAGTTGCCAAGGCCATCTCTAATCGTTGAGCTGTTTTCAGTTGTAACTGCTCCAGGCGACAACCACTTTTTAATACATAGTGGTAGCGTTCAATTAGCCAACGATAACTGTACCATCGTACATATTGCTCTACATCTTCGATAGAATTAATCTCTAAGGTAGTTAACAGTAACCATTGAATCGGTTCCACTTCTGGTGGTGCATCTTCTTCAGTGACTAGAATTGCCTGTAACTCTTGAGGCGCTAGTTGTTCTTTTTTACCTCGATTCTGAGGTGGTTGAATCGTCACAGTAGTATAACGAATGCTTAAAGTAGCTCTTCTGGCTTTCCTAGTAGGATTGCGTTTGACCTCTACTGTCATATGACCTTGGTGAGAACTAGATTCTACTCCTGACCATAACTTCTCACCAGAATCTAAACACCTGTTTTGACTTGCTCTAATCAGAAACTCTGAATTGAGGCGACGAGGATAAGCAAATAAATCATAAAAATCTCCTTCTCGGTCAGTAATCGTTACCACTTTTTTTGATTCTGGTATCAGCTGTTCGCTTTTGGTTAAGGCATCTAGCCATCTTTGACTCTCTTTTTGTGCCGTCGTTCTTTTTTTTCTTTGCTCTGCTTTTCCCAATTCCTCTATAACTCTAGCCCAAACATACTGGTCGAGTATACCCAGTGGCAATCCCTTACTGCTTACACTCAAGACTGAATGCACTTTTAATCCTGTTGCATATTTGCTATCAAGATATCCAGCTCCAGACAGTGCTTTTTGCTTTGTATAGTTGAGTTCTGTGGTATCTTGTATGGCCAATACCACTTGATGCTGAGAAATTCGCTCCTGTGTCGCCTCTATGTGCCCTTGTCTAATCATTGATGGTTTGATGTAGGGGGAATCCCAAAAATCCTATGTGGCCTTTGTGGCTGCCCAAGTTCCACTTGCCGTTGGCACTGTTGCGGACGGTGATTTGCTTAAATTAGAGACAATTTCCATGAACCTTTTAGTTCTTCTTTTGTCTCCTAAATCTGTTCTTCCTAGCTCTTTCAATATCCATTGTTCCATATTTGTGATAATAGATGCCAGAGGCGATTCTAGCCAGAACACACACTTGACTCTTTTTGTCAAGTTTTATGTTAAGAAAGATGTTTATAAAGCATAGCTT
>NZ_JAAHGN010001344.1:0-1687 GCF_010672485.1 Moorena sp. SIO2C4
TCTGAGTTGCAATTGGGTTTAGGACTATGGCTTGGTCAATATCGGGGATTGAATCGGTTGTGGCTACGTTGGTATGATCAACAGGGAAATTGGATTCCTACTGAGGCAGAACTTGAACGTCTTCGAGCTGAACAGGAACGGCAACGAGCTGAACTGGCTCAACAACGAGCTGAACAGGAACGTCAAGAGAAGGAACTGGCTCAACAACGAGCTGAACAGGAACACCAACGAGCTGAACAGGAACACCAACGAGCTGAACAATTAGCAGAACGGTTACGACAGATGGGTATTAATCCCGATGAAATTTAACCCCTGTCTGAGTTGGTGGGTGTATCTCATTAAAGCTGTTTGACCCGGTGGTGGGTTAGATTATGTTCGGATAATTGGGGACAATACTGATAGATTGGCAATCTTTTTCAGTGCTACTGATACTGACGATAATTCCTTAAACGCAGTGCATGGCGAAAATTCGGAAAACCGTTGTGAACACGATTGGGTTAAATCCAGATTACCTGATTCCCGTTCCCAAAGAGACGATTCCGAAAACAGGGATCGGCAAAATTCAGCGCCAGGAATTGAGAAAAAGATTCGAGGCTGGTGAATTCCATGGAATCTTTTGAAAGGCTGAAGTCAGGAGTCAGAAGTCATAATTTCAAATACCTCCTGTTATCTGATCGCGTTTTCCATACCTATGAGGTACACAGGATTTTTTACCTGTTCCCTGTTCCCGATTCCCGATTCCCGATTCCCGATTCCCGATTCTGCAACCACCATTGACCTCAAAGCCCTTAGATGCTTTCTCCAGCAGTAGCCTTCCTTTTAAGACGCAGGCTGACCCAGATCATTTGCTTGAGAGGTAAAGGAACCTCTGGGTGCAACCCTTCCGCAATTTCTTCAAAAGTTTTAATTGACCCAGGATAAACAAAAACTGGCCATCCTTCTTTAGCAAGGCAGGTAAACACAGCTGACTCTTCCAGCAGGTAGGTGATCGCCAGGTGCTTTTGCCTTTGGAGAAGCTGCTCTACTTCCTCTTCTTCTGACTGTTCCCCCCGATTAAGATAGGTTTGGGCAAAGGAGTTGACCATCTTTTGAAAAGATTCATCCTGTTGATAAAGACCCTGAAAGTCTTTGTAATACATCTCAAATTCTGATTGCTTCTCTATTTGGGAAGCCATCTGGAACTGGAATTGACAACTTCCAGAGTATTGCTGGAACAAGAAACGGTTTTGATTAATAAAGGTCTCTCCAGTGCGAATTGCCTCCAGCCAAGCTTCATCCCCTTTAAGTCCCTGTCTAACTTCGATTGTCAGTCGATATAAACTGTCCCCAACTAATACTAGGCAAGCTTTGAATTGTTCGCTAATCCATTTTATCAAGGCTTCGATTCGCTCACTATAAACAAAGTTTTTACTTCCCAGACTGATCATGAAAACACACTTTTGATAATCAGACAGGGAGCTACGTAGGCGAGCAGGAGAGACCTTAGCCAAACTTACCTTGTACTCATAAACTTGGGTGATATTGGCAGTAGATTGGGTCAACTTTAAGTCGCGTCTCTTAAGATCGATCGCTTTGCTTATTTTCGATTGAAGCAACTTCAATTGCTCTAGTGAAAGCTGATTCCAGTCAAAATTTTCCATGATCGTTTCTTCGTCCCTGTGGCTACTCATTCTTTTAGATGTTCTTG
>NZ_JAAHGN010001345.1:0-1686 GCF_010672485.1 Moorena sp. SIO2C4
TTAATAAGTTTTAACCCTTTTGCTCATAGCCTGCTCCCAATAAATGCTTCTTAACTCTGAGGCGCGCGTCTCCTATAAGGACGGGGCGCGATTACCCAATTTTTTCGGTAACGGTTGTGGATCTAGCAGTTGCAACCCTAGAGACACGGAAATATTGTATTTTTCCACTAGATACTGCTCTCCATCGTGTAGGGTGCATCTCAGTTTTGCAATTAGGCAAAACTGAGATTCACCCTCGCACCGCAAGTGAGAGACAGAGCTATAGCAGAAGTCAGAAGTCAGAAGTCAGAAGTTAAACTCAAGCCAAACTGTAGTTTGAGACTTTTGTCATGTCCTAACTGCCCTGGCGACTGCTATAAATGTATATTGTTGAGTTATCAAAAGTTTTATATCAATGAATTAACGTCACTATTTGGAGTCAATCGAAAAACTATATATAACTGGTTAAATAGATGGGAATATCAAAAAATAAGAGGAATATATAATCAAAAAGGTAGGGGCAGAAAACCTAAGTTGAATCAGGAGCAAAAGACATTTCCATAATACTATAGTAAACTTTTGCCTCTTGCCTCTTGCCTCT
Organism: Moorena sp. SIO2C4; assembly: GCF_010672485.1. Classification (NCBI taxonomy): domain Bacteria; kingdom Bacillati; phylum Cyanobacteriota; class Cyanophyceae; order Coleofasciculales; family Coleofasciculaceae; genus Moorena; species Moorena sp. SIO2C4. The sequence continues at coordinate 581 of NZ_JAAHGN010001345.1, forward strand.
TGCCTCTTGCCTCTTGCCTTGTCCGTAGCGCTATATTAGATTACTTCGTACCATACAAGCGATCGCCTGCATCCCCAAGTCCTGGAATAATATAGCCATGGTGATCTAATTCTTGATCAATAGCCGCCGTGTAAATCACTACATCTGGATGCTGCTGTTGGAAATAGTCAAGCCCTTGCTGTGCTGCTAATAAGCACAGAAACTTAATTGACTTCGGGCTAACTTCCTTGAGTCGGTCAACAGCAGCAACGGCAGTATTACCTGTAGCTAACATCGGATCAACCACCAACACATCTCGCTGACTCATATCATCGGGGAGTTTGAAATAATATTCGATGGGTACAAAGGTATGGGGGTCACGGTACAAACCGATATGACCGACACGAGACGATGGGATGAGTTCTAGAATGCCATCTAACAGACCCTGTCCGGCTCGCATAATCGAGACAATCACCATCTTCTTTTCTGAAGCCAGCATCGGAGCTAGCATCGGCGCGATTGGTGTATTGATTGGTTCATACTTTAGGGGCAAGTCCCTTGTTACCTCGTATGCCAACAATAACCCAACTTCTTTAAGGAGTTTACGAAATTTGGCTGTACTCGTTCCAGCCTGACGCATCAGGCTTAACTTATGCTGCACAAGGGGATGGTGAATTACTTTGACATTATTGATCATCAGTGATTGATCATCAGTGATTGGTGGCGACCTATTTGACTTTAACAGAATGTGAGACTATTTCAAAAATAAACGGTTGCGTGGATAATTTGTATATGGCTAATTTTTAGATAAAGTGTGATTAGCGCATTAATTATTGCCACATAAATAATGATATAGCATTTCCGGCTGATTTATCATAACACCAAAAAATATTCCTATTTCCTGCTGTTCCCTATTCCCTGTTCCCTATTCCCTTTTTATATCAATCCTATGTTTACATCTCAACTAAAAATTCTATATTATGAATACTAAATTATTGAGTAGACCTCTCCAAAAAACAAACTTATGGTAAAATAAGATAAAATTAATCACTTTTATCAACCTCAAAAACCATGAGCTACACTTGGAACTACATCCAAAAAAATCCTAAACAAACAAAAAGATTGCT
>NZ_JAAHGN010001346.1:0-1685 GCF_010672485.1 Moorena sp. SIO2C4
TCAAAGATTTGATCTAATTGATCTAATGAAATTAGTCCGTATTGCCACAGAATCATCGGTAAAAAGTTTGGGCTTGGTTCGCCCTGGCGTAGGGCCAGGGCAATGGAAGCCCCAGGAATCTCTAACTCTTCCTGTAACCAGCGAATCAATCTAGTTAGCACTGAAGACTGCATCGACCTCTGGTTTAGGAATTGGGCAGAGAGTTGCTAGCAAAAGCATCCATGGCATAGGCCGGAGTGCGTACGCTATAGTCAGTGTCTTGACCAGTCACAGATTTAGCCAGTTTGTTGAAAGAGTCACTACGCCAGTTGCGCTCATGGATGGGCTTGGTTTGCTCACCACGGAAGTAAGCTTGAGTACCAATTAGCGCAGCAGCAGTCCAACCAACAATTAACAGTGCAATTACAATAGTCATGATTTTCTCCTTTGTGTTTTATAAGCTAGTGGTCAAACAAGTAACGAATGGTTTAGCTGATACCGAAGGCAGTCAAAATTAACAAGCTGACTAAAAAGCTAGCAATAGCACCTTGGGTAATATAATTACGTTGCTGTTCTACTGAAGGGAAGTCTGCGTAGTAAATCTCGGTTTCAGGAGCGTAGTTATTGAGGACTCCGGTTTCATCAACGGTGGTGTACATAGTGGACTTGGTAATAGTGTTAGTGCTGAAAGTCATTTGCTTTTTTTCTCCTTTGGTCTTTATGTAAATAAATGGGTCAAACCGTTAAAGCATTGCTTGATCACAGTGTCAAAATCACAGTGTCAAATGCTTCAAGATTAGGAATTGGGCAGAGAGTTGCTAGCAAAAGCATCCATGGCATAGGCCGGAGTGCGTACGCTATAGTCAGTGTCTTGACCAGTCACGGATTTGGCCAGTTTGTTGAAAGAGTTACTACGCCAGTTGCGCTCATGGATGGGCTTGGTTTGCTCACCACGGAAGTAAGCTTGAGTACCAATTAGCGCAGCAGCAGTCCAACCAACAATTAACAGTGCAATTACAATAGTCATCATTTTCTCCTTTGTGTTTTTTACAAGCTTTGGGTTTAACAAGTAATGAATGGTCTTAGCTGATACCGAAGGCGGTCAAAATTAACAAGCTGACTAACAAGCTAGCTATAGCACCTTGGGAAATATAATTACGCTGCTGTTCTACTGAAGGGAAGTCTGCGTAGTAAATCTCGGTTTCAGGAGCGTAGTTGTTGAGGACTCCGGTTTCATCAACCGTGGTGTACATAGTGGACTTGGTCATGGTGTCAGTGCTGAAAGTCATTTGGTTTTTTCTCCTTTCGTCTGTGTTTTACAAGCTTTGGGTCAAACCCTTAAAGCATTGCTTGATTAAAGTGTCAAATGCTTCAAGATTAGGAATTGGGCAGAGAGTTGCTAGCAAAAGCATCCATGGCATAGGCCGGAGTGCGTACGCTATAGTCAGTGTCTTGACCAGTGACGGATTTGGCCAGTTTGTTGAAAGAATCACTACGCCAGTTGCGCTCATGGATGGGCTTGGTTTGCTCACCACGGAAGTAAGCTTGAGTACCAATTACCGCCGCAGCAGTCCAACCAACAATTAACAGTGCAATTACAATAGTCATCATTTTCTCCTTTGTGTTTTACAAGCTAGTGGTCAAATAAGTAACGAATGGTTTAGCTGATACCGAAGGCAGTCAAAATTAACAAGCAGACTAACAAG
>NZ_JAAHGN010001347.1:0-1685 GCF_010672485.1 Moorena sp. SIO2C4
TGTCAACACTGACTGCGAAACGTAATATCAGGGCGAGCCGTCCCTAACGCACCCTACGCAGCTGCTATATCAATTAGCACTTATTACCTGTAAAGCGGTAAACTTAAAATCACGGAAAGTTTCGGAAACAATCTGCTCATTACCACGAAATTCTTGTTTTTCATAACTACCATTGTTTAACACCAGCACAGTTACTAATTGCTCTTGGGGGTCAATAATCCAATATTCAGGAATAGCCCTTTCTTGGTATTGTTGTAGTTTCTCTACATAATCACGTCGGTAGTTTTCATCCCTTTGGTTTTTGTAGGGGCTAACTACTTCAGCAACAAACTGTGGGGGAAGCATATCAAGGGTGATAGTTAGGCGTTTTTCGGTTTGGATCAGATGTTCTTCTCTAATTACTACTAAATCTGGATAGCGGTTTTGAGGATTTCCTGGAACTTGTAATTCACAACTGTGCGTTTTAATTAACCGGCGTTTAATTAGTTGTGCTAATTGGAGCATTAGGCAAGTTGCTATCCAATTGTTTGGTTCACCCTCAGGCGGCAATTCTACTAACTCCCCATCAAACAGCTCATAACGATTATCTGTGCCATCATCGTATTCCAGATATTCCTCAAAAGTGAGTTTGGAGGTGGTTTTAACCATGGGGCCCTCGCAATTACTGAATTAAATGGTACAGTTTTTATTATAACATTTTTTTAATTATATTTGGCAATATTATTTTTAATAATATGTTAATTTAAGTAACAGGTGACATTAGTAAATAGAGCCACTTTATTTAGTCTAATCCCAATTAAATGACATTCCTAAATACTCTTCTAACTTCTGATTATGAGGTCGAAAGAAGTCAGTTAACATTTGTCTCAAGTCTTGACTAATGGGAGTGTAAGACCTACCATTGCATTTGGGGTATTGAAAAAACTTCTGATCAGATAAACCCAAAAATGCAATGATGGTACTCATCACAATCTTGGGATTGCTATAGAAGTCTTCACTCTTCACTATTAAAAATTGTTCTCTCGGAAAAATCTCCATCCATCGTTTTAACTTATAGACGTAAAGACTTCCTAACAAATTATTTGGATGTCGATACCCGGTCTGTAATAGCTCTGATTCGGTTAAAGTTTGCAGTCGTTGCTTTTCTAGAGCTAGGGCATCTTCTAGACTGCGCTTTTCTCGACCATGATAAAAATTGTGATAGTAACAAGAGATGGCGCGATCAACGGGATTTCTCAATAAAACAATGAGCTTAACCTTGGGGAAAAACTGAAACATCCGTTGGGCAGATTCAGTGCAGTCAAAATAATTAGGGCTTGCTTCCCCAGCTAAAAAATTAGGAGTGTCGGTAATGGATGGAAAATGGGCGAGATACCAATCAATCCCTTGATTATAATATTTACTGAAAAAATTTAACTCTTTTTTATGAGGAGACATAATTTGTGGATAACGACTCAGATACATATATAATGAAGATGTACCAGATCTGGCCGCTCCAATAATAACGAAGTCTGGACCATGCTCTTTTTTAGGTTTCCAGTCAACCTCGGCCAGGTTGGGATTGGATGCAACTGCGTTTGGCAATCGGCGACTGTTCCTTGCCGGTCTTGCAGACCACATAGTCTGCTTTAATGTCGCCCCACTTTGCAGGGCCGTCAGCTTCACCATAGCCCCAGTCTGGCTTG
>NZ_JAAHGN010001348.1:0-1684 GCF_010672485.1 Moorena sp. SIO2C4
GATTGCTTTATTAGAAAAACAGATTGACTTTGAGCCTGTTGAAATAAAATTAGATGGAGATCAATTTACGCCAGAATTTATTGAAATCAATCCCTTTCATCACATCCCAGTCCTAATCGATGATGGACGCATTTCATGACCCCGCTTTTCCCCAGCATCCTTCAACCGTCGGGTAGAATATATAGCAATTCTCATAGCTATGAGGTACACAATTTCGGGATTTTAGGGAACAGCGGATCACCGGAACAGCGGATCTGGGAAGAAAGAAGAGGAAATAGGGAATAGGGAATAGGGAATAGGGAATAGGGAATAGGGAATAGGGAATAGGGAATAGGGATGCGCTGCATCAAGAGGTGCGCTCTTACTTGGCGAATTTAATTCGCCAAGTAAGAGCGCACCTAACAGGGAATCAGCTTCCCAGGAGACTGTACCTCATAACTGTGATAAACGCTATAAGGCAGCATTTAGGGATAAGATCGCAATTTTCATTTAGTTTACTCTATATCATAAACGCTATAGAATAAAAATAACTCTTAGGGGCGCACGGGATGCGCCCCATTGGTGTGTGACCAATTGATTGTAAACGGCAGCAAGTCAGCAGTGCGATTGGCCGTAGGCCACGCTACGCGATGCTCGGTACGAGCCGCTACGCGATCGCATAATTTGATTAAGCGCTGTTTGTTGACACTCAAGCGTCAACAGTTAACGGTCAACACATGTCACTTCAGGCATGGCCTTCCCAGCTCAAATCTACCGACTCAGCGATTACTGGTCGGTCGTAACCGTTTTCATGCATCATCCACATCCCTGTCTTGCCGTCAACAGTATTGCTCCAGAAAATGTCATCGTAAGCATTGTCGTCAAAATCCATAACTCCTTGAATTTTCCAGGTGTTGTCAAAGGGTGCATTATTAACAAATACTGATTCTATGTAATCGGTACCTGCCATGCGCCAGTAGTAAAGATTTTGGTTTTCAGTATTAAGCCAGAGAATATCCGTATTATCATTTCCATCAAAGTCTCCGGCACCAACCATCTTCCATTTACTGTTCGCTGATTCTGATTTGATTAGTACTCCCTGAATCGGCTCAGTGCCATTCATCAGCCAAACTGCATTTTCGCCAGTGGAGTGATTACGCCACAGCAGATCGGTTTGCTGATCACCGTTGAAATCTCCTGTGCCATGGATTTTCCAGTTGAGGTCTGAGACTGGGACGATGGATACTGCTTCTTGGAACTGGGAACCCTTCATTAACCAGATACCAATGTCTCCATTAGCGGTATTGCGCCAAACCAGATCTTTGTGGCTATCACCGTTGAAGTCTCCAGCAGCACGAATCTCCCAGTCACTGTTAACGGATTCCATTTGAATCGTCACTGCCTCATCTAGGTCAGTACCCATTACCCCATGCATCCGCCAAGCTCCCATGGCACCAGTCTGAGAATTATGCCAAAACAGATCCACTTCAGCGGAAGTAAATTCAATGGCGTCAATTCGCCCTAACTCGAAGGTCTCATTATCAAGACTATCTGCCTCTACAACAATTTCGATGCCATAGCCTGGGGCAAGTTGTACATCTTTAAAGATAGGATTTGGATTAGGATCACTATTGCTGAGAGAGTCAGTGAAACCGACATAGTTAAGGGGGTTGGGTCCATCTCCACCAAGGTTTTTCTCCAAAGT
>NZ_JAAHGN010001349.1:0-1682 GCF_010672485.1 Moorena sp. SIO2C4
GTCAGCGGTCAGCGGTCAGCGGTCAGCGGTCAGCGGTCAGCGGTCAGCGGTCAGCGGTCAGCGGTCAGCGGTCAGCGGTCAGCGGTCAGCGGTCAGCGGTCAGCGGTCAGCGGTCAGCGGTCAGCCTTCAGCTAAAAGCTCACGCTATGGAACCGTCAGCTGATGTAACAGAGATTAAACCAATGCTTATTTGTTTTATTCAAAAGCACCATCTGTACCGCATTAGCTGAGAGCTGAGAGCTGAGAGCTGAGAGCTCTCAGCTAAAGGCCTACGGCTACGCTACGGGAATAGCTTTGGAATAAAACAAGTAAGCATTGGAATAATGCTGAGTTACCTCCCAGGGTCGTTCGCACAGCGTGGCCATTCGCGTAGCGTGGCCGAAAGGCCAAGGCCAAAGCCTGTGCCACAAGGCACCTCAAGTAGCGTGAGCTTTTAGCTCACGGCTGACGGCTGACGGCTGAATGCTTACACTAGAATTATCAAAAAAATGGCTTCTTAGGAAAACTCCGATGACTGCCACTACTGCACTGCTTAGCCTCGAAGACTACTTAAGCTACAACGATGGCACTGATCGGCGTTATGAACTGGTGAATGGGGAACTGATTGCCATGTCTCAACCCAAAGGAAAACATGGTGCAATTACTGAGTTTCTCAACGATCAATATCGGGCTGAAATTCAGGTTCAGGGGTTAGCCTGGGTTTCTAAGCAAGGGTTTATTGCAATCGAGTCGCCCCGTGGGGGACGTTGGGATACAGCGCGGATTCCAGATGTGACGGTGGCAACACTGGAGCAATGGGAGGGAATGCTGGATCGAGAGGCGATCATTCGTCTCAACGAATCGCCACCTTTTTTGGTGGTTGAAGTGGTTAGCGATTCGACTCGGACGACGGATTATCGCAGTAAACGAGTGGAGTATAACTTGCTGGGGATTCGCGAATATTGGATTGTCGATCCCCTCAAAAAGCAGGTTGTGGTGTTGCAGTTGGTGGATGATCTTTATGAGGAAACGGTTTTTGTGGGGGATGAGTTGATTGAATCAACTATTTTTCCGGGGTTGCAGCTTTCGGCACAGCAAGTGTTGAATGGTGCGCTTTAGAATAAGTAATAAGTCATAGACTTTTAGCCATCAGCCGTTAGCTATCAGCTGTCAGCTAAGTTCTAAAAGCTGAATGCTGAATGCTCTAAGTTCAACCCTCTAACCACCGAGGAGGAAATTTTATGCCTTCCCCTTTTCCAGGGATGAACCCTTACCTAGAACATCCAGAAGTTTGGCCAGGAATACATTTGTTACTTATTGGCGAGCTGGCTAAATTCCTTTCTCCTCAACTGCGTCCAAAATACAGAGTTGGTGTTGAAGTGCGCATGTATGAAACTATTGGTGAACAATCATTGCTCGTTGGCATTCCGGATTTAACTGTCAAAGGTTCACAGGTGACAACTAAACAACTAATAACTAATGTTGCAGTTGCACAAGCTCCAACTCAACCCCAAACGGTACAAGTTCCTGTACCTGAAACTATTAAACAAGGTTATTTAGAAGTGCGAGAGGTAGCTACCAAGGAAGTAGTAACAGCTATTGAAATACTCTCTCCCATTAATAAACGTTCTGGAGAAGGACGCAAGCAATATGAAAGTAAACGAAATAAAGTCTTAGGCAGTTTCACTCATTTAGTAGAAATA
>NZ_JAAHGN010000135.1:0-10782 GCF_010672485.1 Moorena sp. SIO2C4
TATTAGCCTTTGTACTCCAGTTAGTTCAAGTGGGATGGTTCTACCGTTTGCGTGGCTTACCTCTGTGGGTAGTGTTTCTTCAGGATTTTCTGTGCGTAGTTTTGATAATCTTAGCTTTTGATGCTCCAGAACAAGGAGGATTAATCGCTTTACTGCTACTGTGGCTAGCCATTCGCAGTTCTAAGCATTGGTATCGTTGGTATGTTCGAGGGCTAGAGGACAGTTAGAGAAAGTGTCATAAAGTGTACTAAAGACTATTCTAAAGTACTAGACTATTAATATGACACTAGTACCACTCCGTAAGGCGGTCGAACTTACGGGACTCTCCAAAACAACGCTAAGGAAGTATGCAGACAATGGCATCATCAAATGCGAACGAACTCCAAGTGGATACCGAATGTTCGATACAGTTAGTCTTGCCACTTTGGGAAGACAACAGCCACCAAAGCCAGCCACCATTTGTTACTGCCGAGTCAGTAGTCAAAAACAAAAAGACGACCTCGCCAGACAAATCGCATACATGCATTCCTTGTTCCCAGAAGCCGAAATCATCCAAGACATTGGCTCAGGACTTAACTACAAAAGGAAAGGACTTAGAGCCATATTGGAACGACTTATGCAGGGAAGTCAGCTCACGATTGTGGTTGCCTGCCGGGACAGACTCACTAGATTCGGATTTGAACTCATTGAGTACTTGGTTAGAAGTTACCGTAAGAGTAGTGCAGCCTTTATAGTTGGTAAATTATGCAGCATAGGGTAAAGGTTTTGTAGTAAGGCTGCACTACTCTAAGGTTTCATCTCCGGTCAGTATCAACGGTGGAAAAATCCTGGTTCTCGACCAGCCTGAAAGCTGCCCCGAATTGGAACTTACAGCAGATCTTCTCTCCATCATTCACGTCTTCTCTTGCAGAGTCCACGGACTCCGGAAATACGGCAAAAAAATCAAAGAAGATTCGAGTGTTCCTAAGTCCTGAGCAACGTTCCATGATAAAAAGATGGTTTGGAGTGTCTCGCTATGTCTTTAACAAGACCGTAAAAATTATTCAAAGTGGAGAAGTTAAAGCCAACTGGAAAGCCATTAAAACTGGCATCTTAAATGACCTTCCTGATTGGTGCAAGACAGTGCCTTATCAAATCAAATCTATAGCGATTAAGGATGCTTGCACCTCCGTCAGAGAAGCCAAGAAAAAGTACAAAAAAACTTCACAAATCAACCGGGTAAAGTTTAGGTCTAGGAAAAATCCTACTCAGTCTTGTTACATCCCAAAATCGGCGGTTTCATCTAAAGGAGTTTATCACACAAAATTAGGGGCACTAACCTTTGCTGAAGCACTCCCTGAAAAAATTTGTGACTGCCGATTGGTTAGCAACAACGGAAATTATTATTTAGTAGTTCCTTACACTACTACTCAAGAAAAGACCGAAAACCAAGGTAGAGTAGTAGCTTTAGACCCTGGCGTTAGAACTTTCTTGACGTTTTTCAGTGAAACTTATGTTGGCAAAATTGGCCAAGGTGACTTCTCGCGAATCCAGCGATTATGTCATCACCTAGATAGTCTTATTTCAAAAATAAGCAAAGCCAAAGGTAAGCAAAAACGTCGAATGAGGAAAGCTGCTAGAAGGATGGTAATCAAAATCCAAAATCTAGTTAACGAGCTTCATCATAAGGCTGCCAGATTTTTCGTAAATAACTTTGACGTAATATTACTCCCTACTTTTGAGACATCTCAAATGTCCAAGAAGTCAAAGCGAAAAATCAGGTCTAAGACAGTGCGCAATATGTTATCTTTTGCTCACTATCGGTTCAAGGAATTCTTAAAACACAAGGCGATTGAGAATGGAAAAATAGTAGTGGATGTATGTGAAGCATATACCAGTAAGACTGTTAGTTGGACTGGTGAATTGGTCAACGTTGGTGGAAGCAAGATTATTAGATCGAAGATTGATGGCCGGATAATGGATTGACCTTTGGTCACGCTTTCGGCAAAGCCGACGCTGCGCGAACGCGAACGGGACATCAATGGCGCACGAGGAATATTTCTTCGTGCCTTGGTAGATACACCCTGGCTGAAAAATCAGCTTGCATTGGCGGGCTAGAGTCTGCTTGGTAGACTTTAGTAGCTAAAAAGTATCGGAAGCGTTCCCGTATCAGTGGTCAAAACCATCACCAGAATCCTGACTAAAGGGGATAACGTTTAGGGGAGAATTGCTGCGCTATATTCGTGGTTGCTAAGGGTCTGTTGGGAGAGCGGTTTTTAGGTCTTTTGGATATCGTTCAGGATTAGCCATGATCTTGAGCTTTGGCAGCCTGTAGCACTTTTAACATCGTATCCGCTGCCTCAACCGCATCATAAGGCGACCACACTGGGTAAGACTGGTCAGGTTTAATTAAATCAGTTTCTTGTTGGGCTAGTTCCGAAATCAGAATCTGTATGATATAGAACTTGTCTGAGCGACTCAGTTCTCTCAACGTCGAGATTAGTTCTGATGAAACCATATAAACACTCCGCTCAAGTCGAGCGTACCTTTCTATTCTAATAGTCCTCGTCCGCTGCCATGAAGTTTTTTTTCCTGGACTTCAGTATCTATTAAGGCTTAAATTTATTTAACTTTATAAGTCCAGATTTCTAAACAAGTCTTCAGGTTAGTATTAGGGTGGGGATAATATCGCTCTCCACGCTTTATTAATTGCCATTGACCCAAGTAGAAGGATTGATTTACCTGTTTCTACTGCAACTACTACTGTATTTATTGTTATTGATAAAATTGCCTGCTTATAATATTCGTTTTTAACTTCATCATTTTCCATGACCTCATCAACCCGCTCCTTTCTATAGACATTTTATGCACGAAGTTTCACAAAGATACCACGAATAACTTTTTCTCACCCTCTGCTGCAAAAGCAAGACAGGCTTTGATGTCTTCGGACGTTAGTTCAGAAAAATCTTCTAGAATTTCTGCTTCTGTCATTCCCCCGGCCAGATATTCTAAAATGTCGTAGACGGTAATGCGCATGCCTCTGATGCAGGGTTTACCACTGCGTTTACCAGGCTCGATGGTGATGATGTGGCGATAGTCCATAGTTTGTTAGTCTTGTGTTATTTAACTCAATGTTAAAAGAAGTCCCACAGCTCCGGTGTTGATAGCTGATAGCACCTCAAGTAGCATCTCAAGTAGCGCATATGCTTACACCTTTTTTTACAACAAAAAGCTATGAAGCAGCAATTCTAAACCCAGCATGTTGGTAGAAGTAGGGACGGAACCAGTTACGATAGAATGTGGATGCTTCTGTTCCAGTAGTCACCCAAGCACCACCAAGCATCATGTTATGTTGGGTATCAAAAAACGGAGCAGAATAATCTTCATAGAGCCGATGGGGCTTGAATCCTGGTAGCGGCTTGAAGTCATCACTCAGCCACTCCCATACATTCCCCCGCAGGTCATAGAGTCCAGTAGGACTTTTAGCAGTTTCTAACATACCCACTGGGCTAGGTGAGCCAAACTTGAGATTTAGATTGTAATCCTCTATCCCAAAGGGGTCTTGCTGGAAATTTGTGCTACTTTCATCAAGCTCAGCAGTGGCAATATTCCACTCTGCTTCACTCATCAAACGAATCCCTTTACCCTTCCAACGACAGTAAGCCATGGCTTCATGATGATTCACTTCAACGGGCCAATCGAGAGGTAGGTCAATCTCGTCAAACAGCGCTCGATAATTGTAGCCACAGTTGTCGCCACCATTGCTAGGTATCCAGAATTTAGGGTGCTTAATATTATAGGTTGTCTTCCAAATCCAGGATTCTTTATCCCAGTAATCTGGATTATCGTAGCCATTATCATTGACAAACTCCAGAAATTCTCCGTTGGTAATCAGATACTGACTGGCTAAAAACGGTTTAACCTCTACCGAACGATTGCCATATTCACTATCCCAGCCATAGATAGGATAATCCTCTGGTTTACCAAGTGCTACCGAACCCCCAGAAACTTTGAGCATTTCATTCTTGGAAACCTTGCCATTAGAAACAGCATAATTCCAGCTGTCAGGACGTTCAAGCCGCTCTACAGGCAGTTGTCGGATCAGCATCGAAGAGGTTTCAAAGTGGATGCGACTGTGTTCAATTCCCATCATCAGCGCCCAAAGAGGATGATTTTGATGAATTGGCAGATTCAGAGGAGTCTTTTCGATAGTTTCTATAACCACCCCATACACTTGATCTCGATACCGCCAAACCTCTTCCACTTTCGGCCAGTGGATATCTTTGGTTGCTTGATCGAGTTCTTCAGGAGTTTCCGGGTCTACACCAATCTCAAACAGGATTTCATAGTTAGGATTAATGGGTTTATCCAATAACCCAACCCCAAGGAATTTATTGATGTAGAAGACAGCAGAGTGACCCAAATAGAAAATCAGACGGTTTCTTAAGGGGTCGGGACTGATATAGAATGTTTCTTCCCCAACCAGACTTTTCATCAGAACATCTTCGAGTTCCCATGAATTCTTAAAGTAATTGATAATAGTTTCGCTATTGCAGGTGTCAAGGCGAGGGAATTGAGTAGATTCGAGAGTATCCATCCTTTGAGTTCCAAATACTATTCTTCAACTTAGGGGTGTCTATATTCAGCGGTCAGCGGTCAGCGGTCAGCGGTCAGCGGTCAGCGGTCAGCAGTCAGCGGTCAGCGGTCAGCAGTCAGCAGTCAGCGGTCAGCAGTCAGCGGTCGGCTTATTTTATTCAAAAACTGTTCGGTGTAGCTTGGCCACAGGCCTTTGCCTGAAAGCTGATAGCTGATAGCTGATAGCTGAAAGCTGAAAGCTGATAGCTGAAAGCTGATAGCTGATAGCTGAAAGCTGAAAGCTGATAGCTGATAGCTTACACGTCGATTACACAGTCTGTATCTGACACAGGAGTAAACCAAACCATTCCTTGGTATCAGTCCAAGCCTGAACTGTGTTTAGTCCCCGACCGTTTAGATAGTGCTGCATCTGCTCCACATTGAATTTGCGAGAAATTTCTGTAAGGATGCTTTCTCCTGCTTGGAACTCAACCGTTAAATCCAGGCTGCTTAAGCGCACAACATGGGTCTCCTGGCAATGTAAATACATCTCAATCTGAGTTTCCGATTGATTATAAATGGCCTGATGGGTAAACCGATCCAGGTCAAAATTTCCTTGGAAACGCCAGTTCAGATGTGCCAGCATATTCAGGTTAAATGCCGCAGTCACCCCCTGACTATCGTTATAGGCAGCTTCCAGAATCTCCTTGGGTTTTTGTAAGTCAATGCCCAGCAAAAAGTAATCTCCTGGTGCTAGTAAACCTGTCATTTTCTCAAAAAAGCGATCGCACTGTTCAGGAGCAAAATTCCCCAAGCTACTACCCAAAAAGAAAACCATCCGCCTAGGTAATGGTGTTGGAGTTAATTGGCTCAGGGCGTGTTCATAGGTTCCCACCTGACCCTGAACCTTTAACTTGGGATAATCCAGCAACAGCTGCTTGGCACTCTCCTCAAGAATCTCCCCACTGACATCAATAGGAATATAGCGCAAGGGATATCCCTGACTTTCATAGGCATCCAACAACAAGCGAGTCTTGGTAGAACTCCCACTACCCAGCTCCACCAATTCGCAAGCTCCCGTCAATTGGGCTACTTCTACAGCATACTGTTGTAATATTTCTGCCTCTGTGCGGGTGGGATAATATTCCGGTAACTCGCAGATTTCCTCAAATAATTGGGAGCCTTTTTCATCGTAAAAGTAACGAGGTTGCAAAGATTTCGGCCTTTGGGTTAATCCTCGAATGATATCTTTGCCATCATCTGTTACAGTAGGCAGGTTGGCACTCCCGAGATAGTTAATTCCTAGGCGATCCTCACTGAATCTCAGATTCTTTGTGGTCTGTTGAAAAGTGGTTGACATAATACTCTTTTAAATTTAGTTTTCCAAAAACAGTTTTTCAAAAACAGTACATTTATACTGCTTAACCCATGTTCGGATTAGCACCGGTTAAGAGTACCATAATTTTTACCAGTTTTGAATAGCTCTTGCTTGGGACAGCGAACCGAGGGATTTAGCTATACTGTGTAGATTCTGAGGGCAGGGCAAACCCATCTAAAATTAATCTCAATTATTTTGACAAATAATCAATAGTGTGATATGTAATCCAAGTTAACTTGAGCACCAAATATGAGATAATGAATTGATAACTAATTTTTAGGAGTTGAGTTGTCTGACAAATTAAAAACGGCGTCTTGATGCAAAGCGCGATTGGGTGAACCCCCTGTAAGACATAACCGCAGGATGGGGGAGCCTTGTCTTGATGCACTTAAAATGAGATAGATTACTCACGAAAACTTAAAATCGTAACAGCAATGAAACAAAACAGTGACAATCTCAATCCTTCTCAAGACTACTATCAAAAAAGTAATCTAGACCTAGACGCTTGGTTTAAAACTAGTTTGATAGATTACGAAAAGCTTGTTAATAATCATCAATTTTTAAAAATAATCGATTCATTTGGAAGTGAGACGATAAAACTTTTGGATATAGGTTGTGGAACAGGAGTTTTTCCAGCTTTATTAGATAAAAAAATTGATAGTGAACTCAAGGTATCATCTGATTTGCTAGATGTTTCAGAGTATTGTCTGAATCAATGTAGTTCAGTATTTAATCAATTAAAACACTTCCAGGCAAAGGGCACGTTTGCATCGTCTACAGAAACTATTGAAACAGCAATTCCAAAAACTAGCTACTACGATCTTATTTGGGCAATTCATTCATTTTATACTGTAGACATTAATAAAATTCAGGATATCCTACAGCATATTAGGACATTGCTCAAACCCAGTGGTATTTTTTTGATGTATCAAGCAAGTTCAGATTCTTGTTATAATCAATTATATGATTTTTATCTAGAAAATTACGAACAGCCGAATAACTCTAAAAGATTTATAACAGCAGAAGATATCCAAAAAGCCTTAGATATAATTGAAGTACAGTATGATGTAATTAATTTTGAGTATAACCATGAAATTGATTGTAAAAATCAAGATTTGCTAGAAGTTTATTTAAAAAAATGTATTCTTAATAGTTCGGTTGATGTACTTTCCTTATTTAACGAAAAAATAGTAGAGTATTTGAAGCCAGAAACTAATCGATTTAGCTTTAAGCAAAAAACAAAGTTGATAATTTTTAAAAAATCATAATTCAATATTTGATTGTGAAAAAAAATCTTAGGCTGTGCCAAAACCTGGTTACCAAATTTTAAAAAATAATCATGAAAATTGAAACTATAAAATTAGATAAATTAACCATTCACGAACATCATTTGGAAATTATCTATAGTGCAGATAAATTCAATTTTTCAACAAAAGTTTTTTACCATGATGTATCCTTCAGTTTACTGGCCAGCAAATATTCTCAAGCAGTAATTCATCAAATCGCTGCTTATATTGCCTTGTTCGAGGGGATGAAACTGAGTTCACTATTTCCTAAATACTATGATATTAACCTTGTCGCTGAAAATTTAAGTCAGCCAGTGTTAGAGCTATTTGCCAAGATATATCAAGGAGTCTTTGGTCAACATTGGTATGAAAACAATATAACCGATTACCCTGGTCCTGAACTTATCTATTCACAAGGTAGCTTAAGCAACAGCAAACCTACCTCTATATTTGGCGATAACTCTACCGTACTTGCAGGCTGTGGTGGTGGAAAAGATAGTATTGTAGCTATGAAAATGCTACAAGAAGCAGATGTTCCATTTGCTTCCATGCAATACTCCCATAGTGTTTATGGCAAAGCCGATATCCAACACAATTTAATTTCGGGAGTCCTAGAACACGTCACCCCCATTAAAAAGCATAAAATTTCTATCTACGATGACTTTATTGACTATCCCTTTCTTCAGCTATATTTTCCAGACAATTCAGGAATTATCGTTCCAGAAACTCCTGTCTCTATCTTTGAATCCCTCCCTCTAATGCTGCATGAGGGATACAAGTACTTGGCATTAGCCCATGAGAAAAGTGCCAATACTGGTAATTTATTCTGGGAAAAACTAGGTAAAGAAGTCAACCATCAATGGGGCAAAGGCTACGAAGCCGAAAAAGAGTTGAATGAATTCATTCAAGAAAATATCTTATCTAATTTCTCGTATTTCGGTATTTTGCAGCCCATCTATGACTTCCGCATTTTCAAAAATCTAGCCAAATATCCCGAGGTGCTGCCTAAAATCCACTCCTGCAATATTCAAAAACCTTGGTGCAAGAAATGTCCAAAGTGTGCTTATGTATGGCTAGGTTTGATGGCTGTCTTCGAGCCAGCATCTGTAGATGCAGTCTTTGGCTCCAATTTGTTTGATGATGATGACTTACTACCTATTTTTAGAGAAATGATCGGACTAGCTGAACATACACCCTTTGAATGTATTGGTGAAATAGATGAAAGTAGATTAGCAATGAAAAAGTGTTTAGAAAAAGGTTTGTCTGGCAAAGCCCTAGAGATATTCAAACATGAAGTTTTAGTAGACAGTTCAATTGATTGGCAACAACTTGAGCAAAAGTATGACCGAGTATATGACACGGAACATGCTATTCCCGATTGGATATTTAGTAAAATTAGAGGGCAACTTTAAGTTTTAAAGCCAAGGAGCAACTGATCAGACCAACTCCTATTGGGAGCAGTTGAGGGGGACGATTACTTGCCCCCCCTCCCAATTAGATCTGGTAGATCTGGATGTGCCCGTTTCCGTTGTAAGCGGTGCGACCCCGCGCTTTGGTGGGAGCGCAAGGGAACGCGCACCAAGACCTTGAAGAAATTTATAACAACCCAGCAAAATGTAGCGGTCCAGTACCACTAATCAACTCCAACAGTAAAGCAATAAACCCAATCATAGCCAGACGACCATTCCAAACTTCTGCTGCTGTAGTCATGCCCCACTCCCAGCGCTCTGGAGGGTAAATTTTGACTGTCTCTGGGGGACGAATTACCTCAGAGAGTTCACGGCTGGGTGATTCGAGAGCGTCAACTACCAAAGTTGTCAAAGACTCAATAAACAGGGGATGGGTATTGAGGGCTGGTACCCGCTCAAACTGCTTAATCCCTGATTCTTCTGCTATTTCTCGATACTCAATGTCAATTTCTTGCAGGGTTTCGATATGTTCCGAGACAAAACTAATCGGGACTACCAGCAAATCTTGAGTATTCTTAGCTCCGAGTTCTTGCAAGGCATCTTCGGTGTAGGGTTGGAGCCATTCTACCGGACCAACCCGACTTTGATAGGCCAGAGTATGGGGATTGGGGCGGTTGAGGGTTTTCATAATTAAGGCAGTGCAATCCTCAATTTCCTGCTGATAGGGGTCTCCAGCTTCTGTGACATAGCTGATCGGGACACCGTGAGCACTAAAGAAGATATGAACTTGATCGGGATTAGAAAACTTATCGAGTTCCTGAGCAATTAAATCAGCCATGGCTTGGAGGTATTGTGGCTGCTGGTACCAGGAAGGAATAACTGTGTGTTCAATCTTGCTCAGCTCTGGGTCTTCTGTCCACAGATTTTCTAGCAGACGGAAGCTAGAACCACTGGTGCTGATAGAAAATTGGGGATAAAGCGGTAGAATAACTAAGCGTTCGATACCATCCGCTTTGATGGTTGCGATCGCTTCTTCAGTGAAAGGATGCCAGTAACGCATTCCCACATAGACACTGACCTCTTGCCCTTTCGTTTGCAAATGTTCCTGGAGGGCTTGAGCCTGGGCGTCTGTAATCTTCCGTAGAGGGGAACCACCGCCAATTTGCTTGTAGTTCTCCTGGGATATCTTAGCACGCTTAGTCGAGATTAGCCAAGCCAGGGGTTTTTGCAGCCACGGAAAAGGCAGGCGAATGATTTCCGGGTCAGAAAACAGGTTGAATAGAAAGGGACGAACATCCTTTAACTGATCTGGCCCACCTAGATTAAGCAATAATACCCCAACACGACCCATAGTTAACACAGCTTCCCATAACTTTCATATTTGTTACTGATTTTAACAATATATTTTTTAACTTAAATTTGCAACAAGAAACACAGATCTTTACGAAGGAGTGAGTAGTGGCAACAGTTCTTAGAGCTTGGAGTTATCAGTACCAATGGCTGTATGATAGTATTTCCCGGATCGCGGCTTTGAGCGTGGGTGGAGAGAGACGATTCCGCCAGCTACCGTTACAGGGCTTAACAATTCATTCAGGAACCAAGGTGCTAGATCTCTGTTGCGGCAGTGGTCAGGCAACCCAGTTCTTGGTGGAATTGTCTGAGCATGTCACAGGTTTAGATATTTCGCCACTATCCCTAGAGCGAGCGCGGCGGAATGTTCCCCAGGCAAACTATGTAGAGGGTTTGGCTGAACAGATGCCATTTCCAGATGCTCAATTTGATATAGTTCACACCAGCGCCGCACTCCATGAAATGACCCCTGAGGTGTTGCAGCAGATTATTCAGGAAGTTTACCGGGTGCTTAAACCAGGAGGAGTATTTACCCTAGTGGATTTGCACAAGCCAACTAATGTTTTGTTTTGGCCAGGGTTAGCGGTATTTATGTGGTTGTTTGAAACCCAAACAGCTTGGCAATTACTGGAGACTGACTTGGTCAAAGGGCTTGAGGAAGTGGGGTTTAAGGTATGCGATCGCTCCTTGTACGCAGGTGGTAGTTTACAGGTGATTCAGGTTACGAAAGCGTAAAGGCCGACAGTAACTAAAAAACCTACCCGAAGTGAAGGCCAAGGGCGATCAACCTTCAACCTTCAACCTT
>NZ_JAAHGN010001350.1:0-1681 GCF_010672485.1 Moorena sp. SIO2C4
TTTATCTGAGGGCAGCTCCCTCTGCTGGTGGCTTATACCCAGCTGAAGTTTATTTGATTTCCCGTGGTACTCCCCTATTACCACCAGGACTATACAACTATCAGTGTCTGACCCATTCTCTGGTTCATTTTTGGGAGAGTGATGTTTGGAATGCACTGCAAGAGGCTTGCTTCTGGCACCCAGTTTTGGAGAGTACGGAACTGGCTATTGTAACTACAGCGGTATTTTATCGCTCTGCCTGGCGCTATGAAGACCGGGCATACCGTAGAATTTTTCTAGACACTGGTCATCTGCTAGGCAACATTGAGTTAGCTGGGGCTTTGAGTGATTACCGACCTCACCTAATTGGTGGCTTTGCTGATCAAAAAGTTAATGAACTGCTTTATCTAGACCTGGAACAAGAAGGAGCGATCGCAGTAATCCCCCTGGCCGATCAGCTCAAAGTTGAACAAAACTTGCCCATCGCCCCAACTGTGTTGCCATCTCCTACTGAAGTTAATTACCCAAAGATTCCAGATGGAGAATTATTGGGTTATTTGCACCGCGCTACGGAAATTAAAGAGGGTGGTGATTGGAAAGCTAAGGGTAATACTTTAAAGATTACAGACATTGACCAGCAGTTAGAAGACAAGTACAATTTTCCGTTTTGTGATAAAGTTTCAACGGCTACAAACCCCATAGATTGGGGGGAGTTAACCAGCTCAGGTAATGCTCCGAAAGCATTTTTAGATACTATTCTAAAACGACGCTCTACCCGAGCTTATAGTGCAGCTAATTTGACCTTGGAGGAGCTAAAAGCTCTTCTGGATTTTACATACCAACCTCAGCATTATATTGAACAGGGGTTAGATGGAACACCAGATTATTTTGATTTAAGTTTAATCGAAACATTTATAGCAGTATCTGGGGTTAATGACTTAGAAGAAGGCTGCTATTATTACGCCCCTAAGGCTCAAGAATTGCGGCAAATTCGGTTTAAAAACTTCCGTAAAGAATTGCATTTTCTGTGTTTAGGGCAAGATTTGGGTCGAGATGCCAGAGCAGTGGTGTTCCACACCGCAGACTTACAAAAAGCAGTGGCTAGATTAGGCGATCGCGCTTACCGTTACTTGCACATGGATGCTGGTCATCTAGGACAGCGGCTCAATCTAGCAGCTATTTACCTTGGTTTAGGAGTAAGTGGTATTGGTGGCTTCTTTGATGACCAGGTAAATGACGTTTTAGGTATTCCTGTTGATGAAGCGGTTGTTTATATTACAACTTTGGGGCGTCCTAGAACACGGTTTTGAGGTTTCTTTCGGGAGTAGGGAATCGGGAGTCGGGAGTCGGGAGTGGGGAGTCGGGAGGGTGGGGAGTGTTGGAAGTTTGGGGAGAGGGGGAGATAGGGAGAATTGGGAGTCGGGAGTGTGGGGAGATGGGGAGAATGGGGAGATGGGGAGATGGGGAGAGAGATTATTGATGTGATCGCATCGACTCGGGAATCGGGAGTCGGGAGTCGGGAATCGGGAAATCGGGACAGAGATTATGGATGCGATCGCATCGACTCGGCAGTCGGGAGTCGGGAATCGGGAGTCGGGAGTCGGGAATCGGGAAATCGGGACAGAGATTATGGATGCGATCGCATCGACTCGGCAGTCGGGAGTCGGGAGTCGGGAGTCGGGAGTAGGGAGTAGGGAATGGC
>NZ_JAAHGN010001351.1:0-1681 GCF_010672485.1 Moorena sp. SIO2C4
TGGAACAGGGAACAGGGAACAGGGAACAGGGAACAGGGAATAGGGAACAGGGAACAGGGAACAGGGAACAGGGAACAGGGAACAGGG
The DNA here is from genome assembly GCF_010672485.1 of Moorena sp. SIO2C4. Classification (NCBI taxonomy): domain Bacteria; kingdom Bacillati; phylum Cyanobacteriota; class Cyanophyceae; order Coleofasciculales; family Coleofasciculaceae; genus Moorena; species Moorena sp. SIO2C4. The sequence goes on from NZ_JAAHGN010001351.1 coordinate 88, forward strand.
GGTGCATCTCATATTTGTAAAAATATGAGATGCACCCGATCATTATTCACCGTTACATGCCCATACTTTCTAAATACTCTGCAATAACTGCAACGGCCTTATTGGCATTTCCTTGTTGGCCACCTTCTGGACAGTGAGCAATAACGACAGCGGTTTTGCTGGCCTGGAGAGTAACAGCTCCTATGTCTTTCTTTTTTCCATAAACAACTTTGCCATCCTCCTCTCGCAAAAATTGATACTTTTCCCCCTCAATGCATATACCTCCTGCCATGAATCCCGTGAAATCCTTTGACTTAAAACTATTAGCTATATTTGTGCTTTCATCAGGATTTAGCTTTAAGGCATGAGCATGAGCATCTGTAGTCCACTTAGCACCACCATCAAGACCTATGATACTAGCTCGATCAACATGAACAGTTCCATTAGCGTCTTTAGATTGTCCAATTAGATTATCGATGTAGCTATCCCAAGACATTTTCTTTAGTTTCCTTTAAAATTTAACTTTTTAGGAAATTATATAATCTTTTTACTTCCCCTCCTGGGGGTTAGGGATGGGTTGTTCTTCTGACTTCCCGATTCCCGATTCCCGATTCCCGATTCCCGATTCCCGATTCCCGATTCCCTAACCCCTCCTGGGAGGGGTTAGGGGTGGGTTCCGATTCCCGATTCCCGATTCCCGATTCCCGATTCCCGATTCCCGATTCCATTTAAATTTCATACATTTCTAATGGTAATCCATCCGGGTCTTGAAAAAACGTAAATCGTTTACCAGTATGCTCATCAATTCTAATTATTTCTACATCCACGCCCTTGGATTTTAGATAATTCACCGACGCTTCAATATCATCTACTTGAAAGGCTAAATGTCTCAATCCGCAAGCTTCGGGACGACTAACTCGTTCAGGAGGATTAGGAAACGAAAATAACTCAATCCTATCGCCATCACCCACTTGTAAATCCAATTTATAAGACTTTCTAGCAGCTCGGAAGGTTTCTTCAATAATCGCAAACCCTAAAATCTCGACATAAAACTGTTTCGATTTTTCATAATCTGAGCAAATAATCGCTACATGGTGAAATCCTTTAGTATTCATAAAAATAATCGGAAATTAAGTAATAGATAAATAATTTTAAATCAACAAAGCTCATCCCCCATAGTATGGAACCAGATTCAACCAAGTTTTTAGGATTTTGCTAGACTGGCAAATATAAAACCCATCATCAAAAGGATATATATCCTTAGCATAAGGAAATTATCTATGCCACCAACCCTACTTCTATCCAAAGAACTACCTACTCTGGAATACCAATCCACATCCTCAAGCTTTGATGAAAGCTGGAGAGCTCCCCTTTCCACCCTCCTGGGATTAGGACGAGCAGCTGGTGCTGATTTTATTGAGTTTTTCCTAGAAAGGGTCAACTACATCAGCTGTCTTGCGGAAGATGATGCCATTACTAGCATTTCTCTCCGCCTTACCTCTGGTGCTGGTATCCGAGTATTTCGGGGTAAGTCAGATTGCTATGTTAGCACTAATGATTTATCCTTTTCGGGGCTAAAAGCGGCTTTGGAGAAAGCCCTGTCTATTCAAGGGCT
>NZ_JAAHGN010001352.1:0-1677 GCF_010672485.1 Moorena sp. SIO2C4
TAAGGACGTCCCACGGACGTCCTTAAGAAAAAATTTATGGTAAATCGTTAGTATAAATGAACTCCAACAATCTCCTGGAATTACTGCAAACTGGGTTTCGCGCCTCCTTGGGGGCAACAGCCTCTTTCGTTGAAACCCTGCAAGACCCTCAAAAGCGTGAAGAAAGTCTGGCTCAGTTTCAGTCAGATTTCAATCAACAGGTGACTGAGTGGGCGGAAAAAGGAGAGACTACTGAACTTGAAGCCCGACGTTTTATTGAGCAGATGTGGAATCAACCAGGTAATCCCGTGGGTACACCGACAACTGGTACCTCCAGTGATCCTGCTGCAGCATCATCTAGCAATCCTGTTCAGTCCAATGCACAGGATGATATTGAGGAACTGACAACACAACTTGCTGATCTTCGTAAGGAGTTAGAGGAATTGCGTAAATCAGACAGTAATAGTTAGATTGAAATAGTTAGATTGACACGGAGCGTGAAAAAACTCAGGTCTGAGTGGGAGACTAAAGTGGGAGACTAATAGCCTAGAAATCAACCACGGGAAACAGAAACTCCGCTCAATCTCTGACATTTCTGTTCCCATCTAATGGATTTACCCACTCAGGGCTGAGATACCATCAACTCAAGGCTTTTGATTACAAATGGCAGCTTTGTTACTCCCCAACACTATTCCCTGAAGTTTGCTGATATATACTCAACCGCTGACGGTTGCCCAACCCATCTAGTAAGTCACTATAGCCTTTATCGGTGGCATTGATGGGGTTTTGTTAGTTACCTACTCGATCGCACTTTTTTGTCTTAGGATCAGCTTCTATGCCGTTTGACTGAGGTCGCTTAGTCATTTTCCCATTTTTGAGAACCGATCAGGTCAGCAATACGGTCTCTTAGCAGGAATTCGCACTGCTCTAGCTCACACTCCACACACAGCCATTCTCGAGCTGGAATATATTGGCAAAGAACGTAAATGGGCTGTTGACGACTGACAAATCCTTTATCCACTAAGCGACGTGCTTCGTCTTGGATCACATCGATTGAATAACGGATAGAAGGGGTAGATGGCACTGTGTTAACACTCATGGATATCTTATCAGCTTGATCTAAAAAACGGGGATACGATTATATTAATCCAAATTTACTTACTGTGAAATAAAATTATTTCAGTATAAGAAGTTACCATTGACCAAGATTTGTTGATAAGGATCTTCCAATACTTTGGGCAAGTTGTCAAAGTCTAACCCATGGACAGCTAAAATGCCTACTGGGTTATGACTGAGCCATTGGTCATTGGCTGTAGGAGCTACCTTTCTCTCAAACCCCCTGTCTCTCTAAGGACTACCTGGCTGCCAAACCCGTCTGACCACCCCCAGATACCATTGGTTAAGTAATCAGAATATGGGATATATTTTATTGGCTGTTTGTTAAATAAAGCTTAAATCCTTGCTTAGGGTGGGATAGGGGGCGAGTACTGTGAAAGCTGATCAAGTCTCTCTTTATGCAAAGCGCGAGTGGGGGAAACCCCCATGAGCGCACCGGTAGTCGCTCATGGGGTGGCCTCCTTTGACCGCGCTACCTCGCTGCATCGCTTTAACAGAGCTGTCCGCCTTAACCCACCCATATTCATTACTCTAGCTGTCTTAAGATTTACTTTATAAATAGTCTCTTAATAAAGTAAATCA
>NZ_JAAHGN010001353.1:0-1673 GCF_010672485.1 Moorena sp. SIO2C4
GAGTTTTAGTTTAGGGGAGAGAGGGAATCGGGAATCGGGAATCAGGAATCGGGAATCGGGAATCGGGAATCGGGAATAGTAGGAAAGAGATCCGAGGATTGTTCAGTGTTATGAGAAATTAGCATTGGGTTTCATGATCGATTTGCATATGCTATAGGTAAATGCTATAGCGAAATGGCTTAGATCAAATCCCTAAATGGGTTAGCTTAATGGGATCGATAAATGCGATTGGCCGTAGGCCACGCTACGCGAGCGCGCTCTTGGTTAGCTTAATAGAATAGGGATAGCAATTGATGTAATTGTGTTTACCAACTCAAGGCACTAATCATTGCTCAAACCTTTAGCTGATCTGCTTTTCAATTCCCTGATCCAGGGAATTTTTTTATTCTCTGTACCTAGCGCTATCAATGGGATTGGCCTTGGCCAAAAGGCCACGCTACGGGAATGGCCACGCTACGGGATGAAGCGAAGCTTCCGCGCTGGTGCGATTGACCCTAGGTCACGCTACGCGATCGCTCCCGATTCCCGACTCCCGATTCCCGACTCCCGACTCCCGACTCCCGACTCCCGAACCAGATGTAAAAAACCTACCCCTGTAAGCCACACTACCCACCCTATCAAAATCTCAAGGCATCCATTCCAACCCAATCCCCACCCGACTATCCTTATTTTCGATAGAATTCTGTTTCTCAATATCCGTAGCAAGCCGCAAATTGGGAGTAATCGCATAACCGAAGGAAAGCTTGCTTATCCCCACCTCATCACTACTGCCAATAGACACAAAACTCTGAGTGAAGGAAATATCAGCGGCACCAGTGCGAGACAAAACCAACAGCAACCGTGCTCCCACATTTACCCCATCGGTAGAGTAACCATCAGTCTCCAAATTGCGATAACCTACCATCGGGGCAATATTGAAATAACTCCCTAAGGGCCGCACATAATACCGCAAATCTACCCCAAAGGTTTCTCGCTCACCATTAAAGGAAGCCTGATAATCCCCACTAACCGTTAAGCCAGAATTACCAATAAACACATCTTCTACTCCCACATTCACCCCTGCTGCTTGTCCATTAGAGGGAAACTGGGAGTAACCCAACCGCAACCGAGTACGAAAACTGGGTTGATGGCGAATATTCTGCCAAACATCGGGCACCTCCTCTAGCCAACGCTGTAGCACCGGACTGCCTTCGATTACCTCTGGACTTAAATCCAACTCCTGGGCTGCTGAATTACCAGGAGGATCAGACTGGGGAGACTCTGGTAACTTATCTGGATTAGGCTCAGGGGGATTCCCCTGGGTTTCCTCTTGGTTGCCTGTAGTCGAGTCCGGTACTGGCACGGTTTGACTCCCAGCTCGGTAAGCAACTGTGAAGCTAAACGTTAGTCCCAGTAATCCCGTTTTTAGATACTTAAGTCCCAAATTTTTCAACACTCAACAATAAAAAATACACTAACAGAACTGACGCACCTATACCGATAAAACTTCTGTCATTCTTGTATCATTTCCGGATCTAAGGGAGTAGGGAGTCGGGAGTAGGGAATCGGGAATCGGGAATCGGGAATCGGGAGCAGGGAGCAGGGAGCAGGGAGCAGGGAGCAGGGAGCAGAAGTAGCAGGGAGCAGAAGGAGAGGGTTTTACGGTTTGTTTTCTAACGGAATAATATTCAATT
>NZ_JAAHGN010001354.1:0-1671 GCF_010672485.1 Moorena sp. SIO2C4
TTTTCAAAGTTTTCCGCAAGATATTAGATCCCCCCCAGCCCCCCTTATTAAGGGGGGAGCCATACTCAAAGTCCCCCTTTTTTAAGGGAAACGGGGGTACTCGGAGTTTGAAGACACGCCCTAGGGGTGGGTTCCCATCTGGCCATCTCCCCATCTGGCCATCTCCCCATCTCCCCTGATTCAGGTTAAAGCTGTATTAACCTCAAGCCCCTACAGCTTCCTTAGCGGCATACATCACTTCAAGAGTGATTTCACTAAAGCCACGCTCACGAGCAAACTTCTCAGTATTGCGCTTCACTTTACCGCGAACAAAACCAGGCACCTTATTCAGTTCTGCTTTAGCGTCCTTACTCCAGTTCAGGTCAGAATCAGCAGAGATACCCTTGGTAATCACTTCCTTGGTATCATGACCACCAAAGATTTCCAACAAGTGGTCTTCCATACCCAAGGTGAAGGAATTGTAGACCAAATCAGCAATTTGGTTAGTGCCTTCGTAACCCATGAAGGGGCGATAACCGATGGGGAAGTTTTGGATATGAATTGGAGCAGCAATCACACCACAGGGAATATTCAAGCGCTTACCAACGTGCCGTTCCATTTGGGTACCGAAAATCGCAGCAGGTTCAATTCGTGCGATCGCATCCCCAATCTGACCATTATCATCACTGATCAGGATCTCATCACAGTATTCGCTCACCTGCTCCTTGAACCAGTCCGCATCATACTTGCAGTAGGTACCAGCCAGCACCACATGAATACCCATCTCCCGTGCCAGAATCTTAGTCATAGCCGCAGCGTGGGTATTATCTCCGAAAACCACAGCCTTCTTACCCGTCAAGTTCTGGCAGTCGATGGAGCGAGAGAACCAGGCAGCTTGAGAAACGTACAGGGTTTGGTTGTTGATGTACTCTTCGTAATCGACATTAGCACCTTGACCATTGACAATTTCCTGAATTTTACGGATACAACGGGCAGTTTCCACCACACCCAGAGGAGCAATATCGACATAGGGCATCGAGAACTCTTCTTCCAGGTAACGGGCACTCATCAAGCCAATTTCCCGATAAGGCAACAGGTTAAACCAAGCCCGAGGTAGATTTTTCAGATTGTGAACAGAAGCTCCCTCTGGGATGACTTCGTTAACTTCAATGCCCAAATCAGCCATCAGCCGCTTCAGTTCAGTACAATCGTGTTGATTGTGGAAGCCAAGGGTAGAAATACCAATGATGTTAACCGAGGGCTTTGCGGTTTTGCCCTCTGGCAACTCACCCTTCTTGCGGGCTTTGTTGAGGTAGAACTGAATAATTTGATCTAGGGTGCGGTCAGCCGCTTGCAATTCATTGACCCGGTAGTGGTTGACATCTGCCAACATCACATCAGCCTTAGCATCCATCTGAGCCCGGTTTACGAAGTTCTCCAGGTCTTCTTGTAGGATACTGGAGGTGCAGGTGGGGGTAAGCACAATCAGATCAGGGTTTACCTCCTGATCTTTGCGGGTGATGTTGTCTACCACTTTTTCCTGAGAACCCCGTGCTAGCACGTTCCGGTCAACAATACTAGCAGTTACCGGAGTGTAGTCCCGCTCTCGCTCTAGCATGGAGCGCATCACGTTGAAGTAGTCATCCCCTAGGGGGGCATGCATAATAGCATGGACGTTCTTAAAAGAACTCA
>NZ_JAAHGN010001355.1:0-1666 GCF_010672485.1 Moorena sp. SIO2C4
TATAGCAATTCTCATACCTATGAGGTACAGTATTCATGGGCGCTTATTACCTTAAGACCTTCTTACTTCTGCCTTCTGCCTTCTGCCTTCTGCCTTAAAAGGATAAGTTTTGTCCTCATGACTCTGAGAATTGCTATAAATCAGGCAGAACAAGGGAACACCTGCAACTCATAGGTTAATTTAAACTGGTCTATTTCAGAAATAATACTAGGCTCCAGCATCTCTTGATTTAAGATTAATTTATCTCCCAAGCGCTGCAATACAACCGTTTCATAATTAAATAGCAAAACAGCTTCTCCGACAGTCTGCTGTAGCAAAGTTATGGTTGCTCGGATCAGAGTACGCAAGCCCCCTTCATAATCTTGATTGGGATTAATCCGAAAACCAACAACTAAAGTAGCTCGAAAACCAAAGTTTTCCTCAGTAACATCTTCCATCGATCTTCTACATCAGCATTAATAAGTATTCCTGGTGCTTTTAAGTTGTCTTGTCGCCACTCCAAACTGGGTTGGAAGCAGTGCGTACACATTTTGTAGGGTGGGCATTGCCTGTTTCCCACTCCGCTACCTGCCCGAATTAACCAAAGCAATGCCCACCAACCACAGATAGAAGATAGTGCGATCGCATTTTGTCGGGTGGGCATTGCCTGTTTCCCACTCCGCTACCTGCCCGAATTAACCAAAGCAATGCCCACCAACCACAGATAGAAGATAGTGCGATCGCATTTTGTCGGGTGGCCATTGCCTGTTTCCCACTCCGCTACCTGCCCGAATTAACCAAAGCAATGCCCACCAACCACAGATAGAAGATAGTGCGATCGCATTTTGTCGGGTGGGCATTGCCTGTTTCCCACTCCCCTACCTGCCCGAATTCACCAAAGCAATGCCCACCAACCACAGATAGAAGATAGTGCGATCGCATTTGGTAGTGCGTAAGCATTTTGTCGGGTGGGCATTGCCAGCCCTACGATTAATTATGATTACCTGTCGGTGGGCAGTGCCTAGTCAATCTCTCTAAAGGTTGACAATTTTTCATAGGCACTGCCCACCCTACGATTAATTATGATTAATTATGATTAATTATGATTAATTATGATTAATTATGATTAATTATATCAAAAATGTAGACAAATAAAATATATTTTATCTTCCTTATTATCCCTTCTACCACACTGCTAACTCTTACCAAATTTTCTCCATATTTCGTAATAAAAAAAATTCCTAAACCCCTTGACAAGTAATTAATTTGTTAATATATTAATAATATACCCAGTTTCAAGGTATAGTTTCCAATGAGCAAAAACATTAATCCGAACTCTGAAAACCCAAGTCGCAAATCTAAGAAAGTCAAGCACATATTGATCGGTTCTCCTGAGGAGGTTAAGAAGACAATTTATGCCATTTATTCCCTTAAATACGCCTATCCCGACGAGTGGAGCAATCCGGAGCCTACCGGAAAGCCTGGAGAGGTTATGACCTTTTTGATTCGATATTTCTACGTAGACTAGGATAGGAATTTGCCAGGGTTTTACGCCCTGGCGACAATGAATAGTGAAAGTTGTTTTGTGGTCAGCATATGCGCTACGCGCACGCTACTTGAGGTGCGGTCAGCGGTCAGCGGTCAGCGGTCAGCCTTGGCCACAAGCCTTTGGCTGATAACTGATAAC
>NZ_JAAHGN010001356.1:0-1664 GCF_010672485.1 Moorena sp. SIO2C4
TGTTGCTGATTCTCAGTATGGTTTCGCCCCCCTAGCCCCCCAAGCGAGGGATTGCTCGCTTGGGGGGAAAAACTCTCAAAGTCCCCCAGAATTGGGGGATTTAGGGGGCTTTAATAAAACTAGATGATCGCGCATTCATTCCTTAATTCAGCAACGCCGAGAATGTAGAATGCGCGAATGTAGAATGCAGAATGTAGAATGTAGAATGCGCGAATGTAGAATGCAGAATGTAGAATGTAGAATGTAGAATGTAGAATGAATGTAGAATGCAGAATGTAGAATGTAGAATGAATGTAGAATGTAGAATGAATGTAGAATTCTCAATTCTTCATTCTCAATTCTCAATTCTCAATTCTTCATTCTCAATTCTCAATTCTACATTCTACATTCTAATTAAGTTTCAAGGTATTCACCGGCACTTCATCCCAAGACTTAACTGTGCGTAATCGGGCAACCCAACCCGCTGCTTTTTGCTGATCAGTCAAGTTCTCCTGAAACGACTCGTGGCAATCCTTAGCCTGCTCTTCGTTGCAAGTGGCAATACAAGAGTAGAGAAGACCCGATGGATCAATCTGCTCGTTTACCCAAATAGTCATTTGTGATTTTTTTTATATCAACCAATATGTAAATTACCCTATGTCCTTTTTGCAGTTTACCTGCAACTAGGGGTTTAGAGTCGCAGCTGCATATACTTCCTAGTATAGCATTTAAGCAACATTAGTCAGTCGTTGCCGGATCAGTATACTCAGCTAGCTGATTGAGACCTATCCCAGTCACTCGACAAATTCTCCAGTCTGGCAATACTGCTGCTCCCATACGTTCATAAAATGCGATGGCAGGTTCATTCCAATCCAGTACACTCCATTCTAAACGCCCATAGCCACGGTCCACTGCTAGCTGAGCCAGGTAACTGAGTATAGCTTTACCGATGCCTTGGCGGCGAAATTCCGGTAATACAAATAAATCTTCTAGATAAATTCCTGGCTTAGTTAGAAATGTGGAATAGTTGTTAAAAAACAGTGCAAATCCCACTCCTTGACCACCCTGTTCAACGATAATCGCCTCTACGTAGGGTTTAGCGCCGAACAGGTGTTCTTTCAGGTCATCAGCATTGCCAGTGACAGCTTCGGAGAGTTTCTCATACTCTGCTAGAGCCTTAATCAAATTAAACAGAATCGCTACATCAGCTTCTGTGGCTGGTCTTAAGGTAAAGTTACCCATAGTGCTGGCAAAGGGACAATCAAAAAGACAATTTGATTAATTATCATATCCCTTCTCTGGTAATGGGTAACTAATTAACTGGAATTACCTGATTTCGACATAACCTTTATCGTAAGCATATGCGCTACGCCCAGGCTACGCCAACAGCCGTCAGCCGTCAGCCGTCAGCTTATTTTATTCATCAGCCGTCAGTTTATTTTATTCAAAAGCTGTTCGGTGTAGCTTTGGCTATGGGCATAAACTGTTCCGGTAGCGTGGCTACAGCGCTGATAGCACCTCAAGTAGCACCATCTGTAGCGCTAATCGCTGTTCGCTGATAGCTGATACGCGACACGCTGATAGCTTACCCTTTATCTATAAGTCAAGAGCTGACCTAAGACCTGCTGCACTAGGTCAACCAGTCTCTAAGCCGTCGAGCCACTTGGGGACGGCGTAGCTTACGA
>NZ_JAAHGN010001357.1:0-1662 GCF_010672485.1 Moorena sp. SIO2C4
TCTTTAACGATATTTTTATATTAACACAATTTTGGAGAAGATGCAAGGGGTAGGTGGGAAGGGTGGGGAGTGTGGGAAGTGTGGGGAGTGTGGGGAGTGTGGGGAGTGTGGGGAGTGGGGTTAAAAAAAACTATTGCATTAGCGCCAGAGGTGATGTGGGAGGTGTAGGTGGTAAATATGGGAGGCGTGGGGAGTGTGGGGAGTGTGGGAGGCGTGGGAGGTGTGCGCAGTAGGGTCAAAAAACTATTGCATCCGCACTAGGTGTGATTTGGGTGGTGTAGATGGTTCAAAAAAACTATTGCACTGTCGCAAGTTAGTCTTGAGTCTTGATTAGTGCTGTTAAGTTTTCTAGTAAGTGTGAAGTACATCTAAATTTCTTCCCTACTCCCTGTTCCCTGTTCCCTGTTCCCTGTTCCCTCAATAAAAAAAATTCGGTCAAGTTCTGGTTAATTCCAATGCTTGACCGAATTATTTTTTGTAATTGTCAAAAACCCTAGGGTCCTTGACTATGTGTTCACCAATTCATCAGGAAATTATCCCAATCAACAACATACTAACTTATGGTTCAGACTTCAGACTTCGTACTTTATCCTCAGTTTTGACCTGTCGCCAGGGATTGGCATCCCTGGCAACTTGCTATCTTAATCTACCAACAGATGCCGAATCAATATACTGATCACCTCACCAGGATTTCCGGTAGGTTGAGGAGTGCTCCACTCATGAACTTGGGCGTAGCCACGGCTATAAAGATTATAGATTGTGACCCGGACGGTTTTGGGAGAACCGATCAATATATGTTTGATTTGCTCCCGTCCTGGCTGAGGTTGGCCAAATAATTCCGGGAGATTAGGATTGTTGGGATTATACTCAAAATTTGGAAGAAAGTTTTCGATATCCATAATGTTTTTTTTGCTGTTGTATTGATGACATTTTTATGGTAATAAATAATTATTTATTTTGTCAAGTAATTTTTAATTTTTTTTTGCGTTAGGGGGTATATAAAAAAAATATATTAGTATTTTTGATTTTTTTTATAGTAATTTTCTATGCCATGATGTACAAAATGATCCCCCTAAATCCCCCTTAATAAGGGGGACTTTGAGGTTGAAAAGTGTACCTGATAAATCCTATAAATGCTATAGCAAAGAGCGATTGCGTAGCATGACTTACGGTCAATCACTTTTAGCGGAAGCTGAGGCCTTTGGCCACGCTACGCGTTCGCGTAGCGTCGGCTTTGCCGAAACGCTTCATCGCGTAGCATAGCCTACGGTAAATCCCTTAGCGGATAAGAGCATTACATTTAATTTTAAAGGTTAATTTTGCGATAGTATTTAAGTTTAGATCGTAATCTTGGGATAGTATTTAAATTGATAAGATATTTATGGGTTCCCGTAGCGGCTCCTAGATACCATCTCTTTCTATGCCATTTATTTGCTCGATCCCTCCCAGCCCCCCGTGATCAAAGGGGGGAGTCCGGAAATCTATAAATTGCATTTAATTCCAAAGATTAATCTTGGGATAGTATTTAAGTTGAGCCGGTCATGATTGGATAGTATTTAAATTGATAAGATATTTATGGGTTCCCGTAGCGGCTCCTAGATACCATCCCTTTCTATCCCATTTACTAGCTTGATCCCCCCCAGCCCCCCGTGATCATTGGGG
>NZ_JAAHGN010001358.1:0-1661 GCF_010672485.1 Moorena sp. SIO2C4
TGGCTATTCTAATACTGGCGACGAAGTGGAAAATTATGGCAAGCCCGCCCCTAACACACCCTACACATCTGTTGCCCCGACTCCCGATTCCCGATTCCCGATTCCCGACTCCCGATTCCCGATTCCCGACTCCCGATTCCCGATTCCCCAATTCTAAATTCTAAATTCTAAATTCTAAATTCAATAAATCATCCAACTCAGCATAATCCGGCAACCTAGTATCAATTGGCTGACCCTGACGCAAGATAATTCGGTCATGCTGGGGACGGGACAAAAGTTCACTGAAATGGCGTCCCTTAAACAAAATCAAATCTGCCGGGAGTCCCACTCCAATCCTACCCATGTCAGGTAAACCCATTAAATCAGCGGCTGTCTTGGTTACTGCACAAGGCCAATCACCGATGGGCATATCTAAATGGGCAATCCTTACGGCTTGGGTAAAGACTTCTAATACATCATGGTCCCCAAATCCATAAAAGGGGTCTCGACAATTATCACTAGCCAAGGTTACCGGAATACCCTGTTGTTTAATTTCATGGAGCCTGGTGACTCCCCGCCAAAAGGGTGTACAGTTAGCCTGTCGATCTTGTAGATAAAGATTGCACATGGGTAAGCTAACAATAGCAATTCCTGCTGCTTTGACCAACTTGAGAGTTTCCGCAACCTCGTCTAAGGGTTGCATGGCCAAACTGCAACAGTGACCACAAATAATTTTTCCGGTAAACTGATGACGAATCGCAGCTTGGGCAATCTTTCGTAAGCAATGGGAATCGGGATTACCGTTTTCATCAGCATGGAAATCTAGGTTGAGGTTTCTCTCCTTAGCTAAGGAAAAAACCCTATCGAGTTGAGCCTCCAGGTCTTGGTTGCTATAGGCTACTCCCCCAAGTATGCCTCCGACTTCAGCAATTTTGTCGGCTAAGGTCATGCCAGCGGGAGTTTGATAATAATCTAGAGTAACTAGAGACACCGCTTGTAGGGTAATTCTGTCAAGCCATTCTTTCTGGAGGGTTTGGAAAACGCCTAGGCTAATGGCAGCTTGTTCGCCGACCGAGTCAATGTGGGTGCGGATAGCTTTGGTCCCATGAGCATAGCTACATTTGATTCCAAATTCCATGCGCCGATATAAATCTGACCGTTGCCAATAGGTTTGGGCATCAGCATCTCCGGTCAGACAGGCACTATTAAAAGTACCATCAGGGTTGGGAGACCGTTCCCAAATATGACCTTTATCCAGATGGGTGTGTATATCTAGAAAACAGGGCCATACTTGTCCTTGCCGGAGATTTATACTGGGGATGTCACTAGGTATGTTACTGGTATCTGTGCTAGCTTCAACACTGTTTGCGATACTGTTTTCGGTACTGTTTGCGATCGCGTAGCGGCTCTTTTCGACCATCGTGTTTTGCTGCCCTTTGGGAACAATCGCCTTTGAAACTATTGCACCAATGGCTCCCTGATTAATTTCAATATCAACTAAGCACAAACCCTGCTCGTTGCGGACGCAAACGTTGCTGTTTTCCAGTAGGCAAAATGGTACGTAGGCATTTGTGAGCCAGTATCGTTCGGCGTTGGGAATCATTAGGGAGTCGGGAGTCGGGAGTCGGGAGTCGGGAGTTGGGAGTCGGGAGTCGGGAGTCGGGAGTCGGGAGTCGGGAGTC
>NZ_JAAHGN010001359.1:0-1652 GCF_010672485.1 Moorena sp. SIO2C4
GAAATGGCAGGATTTAAAGAGCAAAGCATTGTTGAAAAATACCAAAAACATGAATCAGACGGGGAATTTGCCGAAAAACAAATTATCGAAATGGGAAGACTTGATCATAGAGTATTTACTCCCGTGCCGTAGTGCAAGGCATGGGTAGCAATGGAAATTTTGGCGTCAGCGAAAGGGACAAACTTGTTCTGAAAGTAAGCAATGGGCAAAAAATCAGGCATAGTTAAAATCAGTGCTTCAAGATTAATTTATCTCAGTTTAACGAGATGCTGACAGCATGGTCTCAATGGGGTTTAGCCTTCTTGTCACCCCGTCAGGAGGAACTGGCTCCTCCCCACGACCTACCCAAAACCCTACACCGGACACCCTATCTAATTTTCACCCTTGTTATCATCCCCTGAGCATCGGTGGGTATGGTTGACAAAAACTTTTTCATGTGCTAAGCAAAACTCAGCACTCACCACTGACCTACTCAGCACTGATAGGTGCATCTCACTTTTGTTGTTTGACCCGATGGTGCGTTACGGGCAGCAACCTAACCCGGGCGTTGAGGCTGAAAATTAGGGCGAGCTCCCCTAACGCACCCTACAGAACATTTTCAAAGATGAGATGCACCCGCACTGATCCACGATGTTCCAGTTACAAGGAGTGAAATCTTGGCTGAACCGATTTATATTCAATTGACCTGGGAAGACCCAGAAACGGGCGAGTTAAAGAAACCTGTTCTGAGACCGCCAATTGCTGTTGGTCGAGAAAATGACCATTTGCCAGAACACTTAGCAGGTCAATCTGTGTCTCATCTGGTACTTCTTGACAAGGAAATTTCCCGGTATCACGCCCTGATCACAGTGGCTAATACCCAACTCTATATTACTGACCGCAGCGCCAACGGTACGTTTATTAACGGGCGGAAGATTCGCTCTGGTATTCAACCTTTCTCAAGCAAGGACACCCTGCGGATTGGTCCGTACAAAATTACAGCGACCTTGAAACGGGAAAATGATCTCAACGCCACTGCACAGAACTTTGACCAGACGAGTCTATTAGGTGAGAAAAGTGTCACCAACTCTCTGCCCAAGAATAAACCTGTGGTTTGGTTGATTGGCTTAGTGGTACTGTTAATAATGGGAGTCGGCACTTGGTTCGTGGTCAGCGGTCTGCTGGAGGGGTTAAAACCGGGAATGCAAGATGAGAAAAACGATTCCTCTACAAATTTAGAACGGGTAGTCCACAACAGTTAGTTACCTCAACTAGTTACCTCAACTTTAGCCATGAGATTCAATAGTTATGGAAAATGAGAGCTAAATAGAACGTAACCTATGGAATCTCTTCTAAATGTTCGATTTTCCATTAACCCTTTCCCAAGAGCTAGGCTTCGGCGTTGCTTGGGATTGGTGTTGCTAGGTGTACTTACCCTACTGCTCACCCTATTACCAGCCTCTACCTTAGCACAGGAATTCTTGGCAAATGGTAAGGAGAAAGCTCCTGTGGTGGTGGATGGTATTGAGTTGTTTCAAGTGGGCAACGCTGGCAACTTTAGCGCTACTGAGCGAGCCGAGCTGATCAATCAGCGGTTAGCAAAGGAGGTGAAATCTCTACAAAAACCTGAATATGTGGACATTGAATATGTCGGGCAAAACGAGGGGATTCTA
>NZ_JAAHGN010000136.1:0-10740 GCF_010672485.1 Moorena sp. SIO2C4
CCACGCCAGGTGGTGATAGTAGTAGACGTGATTGAGAAGAGTAGTGGCTCAATTGCGGCTGGTGCAGGTCTGAGTTCTGCCAGTGGTTTTTTTGGTACCGTGAGCTATCAACAGCAAAATCTAGGGTGTAATAATCAGACCTTAGGGGGAGAATTTCAGCTGGGAACCCGAGAGCTATTGTTCGATTTGAGCTTTACAGACCCTTGGATTGCAGGAGACCCCTTCCGCACCTCTTACACCGTAAATGCATTCCGACGGCGCTCGATTTCCTTGGTCTTTAATGGGGGCAGCGGTGAGAATAATATTAAAGTTCCTAATGATGATGATGATGGAGACCGCCCCCGGATTGTGCGCACTGGTGGTGGAGTGACTTTTCGCCGTCCTTTATCGCAAGATGTATTTAAACGGTCAGAATGGACAGCATCCCTAGGCTTGAAATATCAACATGTTGCCATTGAAGATAGTGATGGGGATGTCAGACCTGAATCTACAGATGGAGAACTGTTGAGCTTTAGTGACAGTGGAGAAGATGACCTAACTACTGTCCAGTTAGGGGCAGTGCGGGATTTACGCAATAGTACCACCCAACCTACTAACGGTTCCCTACTCCGGTTGGGCATGGAACAATCTATTCCTATTGGTAGTGGCAGCATCTTAATGAATCGGTTAAGAGGTAGCTATAGTTTCTATATCCCTGTAGAATTCACCAACTTTACCGAAGGACCTCAGGCTCTTGCCTTTAACATTCAAGGGGGCACTATCTTGGGGGATTTACCTCCCTATGAAGCTTTTATTATTGGTGGTAGTAACTCCGTGCGGGGGTTTGCTGAGGGAGACCTAGCCTCAGGACGTAGTTACCTTCAGGCTACTGCAGAATATCGCTTCCCCATTTTCTCAGTCATAGGGGGCGCTCTATTTGTTGACGCTGGCACTGACCTTGGTTCTGCTGGTTCTGTTCCTGGTGAACCCGGTGAGCAGAGAGATTTACCCGGTACTGGTCTCGGTTACGGTCTTGGGGTTAGAGTGCAGTCACCACTTGGTCCGATTCGGGTAGACTTTGGTTTGAATACCGAAGGGGACAGTCGTCTTCACTTTGGTATTGGAGAGAAGTTTTAATTGTTAATTGTGAATTGTTAGTTGTGAATTATTAGTGGTTAATTGTCAATTGTTGATTGTAATTTGTGATTGGTTAATTTCAATTTTCAATTTTCAATTTTCCTGCATTTATTGATAGAAACTTTCCCAAAAAAAATGTCTTCAGTATATTACACCTTGGCTGGTATGTTTGAACGCTCTGGTGTCGGACTGCACAGCGGTATTTCAACCAACGTAAGGGTACTACCAGCAGCTGCGGGAGTTGGGCGATATTTTGTGCGGGTTGACTTACCAGGTAAACCCGTTATTCCAGCAAACATAGATGCAGTTTCAGCTACCACACTGTCTACGGAACTCTCCACATTAACCCAGTATGGAAAGGCTTCCGTTCGTACAGTGGAACACCTTTTAGCTGCACTGGCTGGTAGTGGTGTGGATAATGCTCAAATTGAGATTGATGGTCCAGAAGTACCTCTTTTAGATGGTTCGGCGAAGGTTTGGCTGGAAGCTCTCCAGGAGGTGGGATTAGTAGCAGCAGGGGTTCAAGGAATCGAGGATAAAGCACACGATAGTTTTACCCCCGGACAAGTTCGAGCTACCCTAACACCCCCTCACCTGCTAACTCCCTCAGTAACAACACCTATCCCTTTTGTATTAAACGAGCCAGTCTCGGTTTATCACGGAGATGCCTTTGTAACGGCTCTACCAGCACCCAAAACTCGATTTACCTATGGCATTGACTTTGCGTTACCAGCGATTGGTAAACAATGGTATAGTTGGACTCCAGAAAAGGACAATTTTGCTGATGCGATCGCACCAGCTCGTACCTTTGGCTTGGCTGATCAAATTGACCAGTTGCGCGATCGCGGTTTAATTAAAGGTGGTAGCTTGGAGAATGCTCTGGTTTGTGGTCAACACGGATGGGTTAATCCTCCCTTACGATTTTCAAATGAGCCAGTACGTCATAAACTTTTAGACTTAGTAGGGGATTTGAGTTTATTAGGACGTTTTCCTGTTGCTCATATCCTGGCCTATAAAGCTAGCCACCATCTCCATGTCCAACTTGCCAAAAAGCTGGCTGAACGCATGGGTTGCAAGTTAAACACAAAGAAGGTTGAACCTTTAAAAATTAACAAACTAACCTGCAATCTGTAATTTTATTAAAGTATGCTTATGTCCACATTGACTGACGTTAACACGCCAAATAACTCTACCGGAACTACCAAGGATGTAAATGATGACTCATCGACTAAAACAGTTCTAACCGTCGAAGACATTCATAAACTACTCCCCCATCGGTATCCTTTCGCATTAGTTGATCGGATTATTGACTATGTTCCAGGTAAAAGAGCTGTAGGTATCAAAAATGTTACCTTCAACGAACCTTTTTTTCAAGGACATTTTCCTGGACGACCCTTGATGCCTGGGGTGATGATCGTGGAAGCTATGGCTCAGGTTGGCGGGATTGTATTAACCCAAATGCCCGATAGTCCTGAGGGATTATTCGTATTTGCAGGGATTGACAAAGTTCGTTTTCGGCGTCCCGTAGTGCCAGGAGATCAACTGGTGATGACTGCGGAACTGTTGTCCATCAAGCGCAGTCGTTTTGGTAAGATGCACTCAGTTGCTACTGTTGATGGTAAGAAAGCAGCAGAAGGCGAGCTTATGTTCTCTATAGTGGATTAAAACATGATTAGCAAGAGCTTAGAAAGTTATTTAGTTGTTCGCCTTTGGCGTCCCTTTTCGGGTAGGTTATTTGCTTGAAAGTTATTTGGTTGTTCGCCTTTGGCGTCCCTTTTCGGGTAGGTTATTTGCTTGAAATACTTGACTTTGGAGGTTAAAAGTTAATGTTATATATTATGACTACAACCTGCAACATTAAACCTTAAACCTGCAACAGTCAACCTTAACCCTTAAACCTGCAACAGTCAACCTTAACCTTTCAACATTAAACCTTAAACCTGCAACCTTTAACCTTCAACCTTTAACCTGCAACCTGCAACCTGCAACAGTCAACCTTAACCTTTCAACCTGCAACCTGCAACCTGCCAGTATTGTTAGTCATTGGTCACTTTGGTGTTTGGAAAATTGGCAACACTTATTCATCCTACTGCTGTTATCCATCCTGGTGCTGAACTACACCCGACAGTTCAGATTGGTGCCTACGCGGTGATCGAAGATAATGTGAAAGTTGGTCCAGAAACAACCATTGGTGCCCATGTGGTTCTTTCTGGACCAATGGAGATCGGAGCCAGGAATCAAATCTTTCCAGGAGCAGTACTGGGTTCGGAACCCCAAGACCTCAAGTATGATGGTGCTCCTAGCTGGGTGAGAATTGGTGATAATAATCTAATTCGAGAGTACGTCACCATTAACCGAGCCACCGGGGCAGGAGAAGCAACTGTAATTGGCAATGGCAATATGCTAATGGCTTATAGTCATGTTGCTCACAATTGTGTAATTGAAGATTATGTAATTATCGCTAATGGAACTGCTATAGCGGGTCACGTTTATATTGAGTCCCAGGTGAGAATTAGTGGGGTGTTGGGAATTCATCAATTTGTCCAAATTGGACGTCTAGCTATGGTGGGTGGGATGAGTCGCATTGACCGGGATGTTCCACCCTATATGCTAGTTGAGGGGAATCCATCCCGAGTGCGATCGCTTAACTTAATCGGTCTTAAACGGGCTGGACTGACAACTGGTGAGATTAGACAGCTAAAAAATGTATTCCGGAAGCTCTATCTTTCAGGACAACCGTTCACTCAAGCCCTCCAAACTTTGGAATTGCCACCAGATAACCCACATGTGCAGCACCTGCATCAGTTTTTGCAGTTGTCTGTCATGGAAGGTCGTCGGGGTTTGATTCCTGGTCGTCGGTGAAAAGGGTAAAGGTTATCAAGGTTTATTTCAAATTCCTTTTACCTTTAACCTTTACCCTTTGCTAACCTATTTTAGAGATTCTTAATTAAGAAAATAGGAGATTAAAACACAAAATCTGCTTCTGTGATATCACCAGAATCTACACCAGTCAAGACAGCTAATGGTTGATTATTGATGGTGGTGATTATGGTATCGTCATTTTGTTCAAAAATCGAAATCTGGCCAAAGGTCAGACCATCTAACTGCAACAGATCTTCGCCATCGGTAAAGTCAGTGATGGTGAGTTTGCCTACTGTTGACAAGACAAAGGTATCTTGCCCACTGCCACCAGTTAAAATGTCATCTCCTGGGCCACCGATCAGGGTATCGTCATCATTTCCGCCTTCGAGGGTATCCTGACCATTGCCACCTTTGAGGGTGTCATGACCGTCCCCTCCAAACAGTTGATCGTCACCGTCACCACCGTCGAGGTAGTCTTCCCCAGCAAAGCCTAGAAGGGTATCTTGACTGTTAAGCCCTTTGATAATATCGTCACCTCCGCCACCTTCAAGGCTGTCATTGTTGGAAGTACCGATTAGAGTAACACCAGCTTCCTCAAAGCTAAGGTTGTCAAGGGCGAAGCGGAAAGCAGCGGCATCATTGAAATCGATCACGACCCGGTCTATTGGTGTACTAATACCAGAAAGGGAGAACAGACCCTCGGTAAAGCTTGGCTGTGAACTAGTATCGACTGCGATCGTATTTACCAATGTGGAGCCATCATCAAACAGTTCCACTGTAAAACCAGGTGTGAGAGTAGCAAAGGTACTCAGCGCCACCCCAAACTCAAGCTCGGAAACCGGTGCATCAAAGTCAAGGGTTAGGATTCCGGCGGCATCACCTTCCAAACTCGGATCTTGTACAAAAGCAGGGTAAGCGCAAGAATCAATAAGCTGTAGCTTATTGAGAAAAAACTGGGTTCATTCTCAACTATTAAACTCTATTGAGAATCAAGTTCTACGAGATTATAGGGGTTTCGAGCCACGATCAACCGATATCCAGCCAATGCACATTATGGGCAATTTTTTCTGGCGCTTACCCTGTGTACAAAAGCAATTGATCCTGGACCGAAGGAACCATAATTGGCATCCGTTGAATCTACCCCACCGACTTTGAAATCAAATGTGACCCCCATGAAACTTAGGTCATCAACCGGTTGAAAAGGCAGTTCATCGAAGGTCAGAACTGTTGTGTTAGTGGAATTGGTAGACATCTTTATTTCTCCTAAAAAAAAATTTTAATTGCACCCTATAGTATGAATATTGTGATTTTAGCTTGATGGAATTAGCGCAAATCACTAATGATTTTCATTTTATTCATTTTTTATGATACTTTAAAAAATATTAAAATTGGATTAATTAAATGACTAGTTTTAATTAAGTTTATGTGAATAATTTAAAATTCCATAAAATTGTAAAACTTATCTTTTAAAAGAAAATACTTAAGTATAAAAAATTTACATAATTAGTGATTAAGCTTTTATGGATTTAAATGTCCGTTCCCGTAGCGTGACCGTAGGTCAATCCCGTAGCGTGACCGTAGGTCAATCCCGTAGCGTGACCGTAGGTCAATCCACTGGCGCAAAAGCTGGTCTACCCTCTCCCCATCTCCCGATCTCCTCATCTCCCCAAAGGGCCCCTATTCACAATTTCAAGGTGTGACAGCTTACCCTCGCCTGGCACTGATAGCATGTTTCAGTGGTCAGGTAATTTAGATATGGTTACTGTCTACTGCCTATTTCCCTAATCCCTATCCACCCATTAACCATGACTCTCAAAACCATCTTTATCAGTACTGGCGAGGTATCTGGTGATTTACAAGGGGCTCTACTGATTGAAGCATTGAAACGTCAGGGAACAGCAGCTGGCTTAGAGTTAGAGATTGTTGCTCTAGGGGGTGATCAAATGGCTCAAGCTGGTGCGAAGCTGTTGGGTAATACCACCAGTATTGGTTCTGTGGGAATTCTGGAATCTCTACCCTTTGTGCTGCCTACCCTGAAAGTCCAAGGTCGTGCCAAACAGTATCTCCGGCAGCAGCCCCCTGACCTAGTGGTGCTGATTGACTACATGGGACCAAATTTGAGTATTGGGAGTTTTCTTAAGCGTGAACTACCGCAAGTACCGGTAGTGTATTATATTGCTCCCCAAGAGTGGGTTTGGTCTATCTCTAAGCGCAACACCAGGATTATTGTAGAGATGACTGATATCATGTTGGCAATTTTCCCAGAAGAAGCCCGTTACTTTGTGGAAAAGGGAGCGTCAGTTAGTTGGGTAGGTCATCCCCTGGTAGATCGGATGGAATCTAGCCCAAGCCGGGAAGAGGCTCGTGCTACCTTAGGCATAGCTCCAGAACAAACTGCGATCGCACTTTTACCTGCCTCTAGACAACAAGAAATAAAGTATCTCATGCCTGTAGTCTTCGAAGCCGCCAAGCAGCTACAGTCACAATTGTTAGATACTGAGCAAACACGGGTTAGCCAGTCGAAGGGTGAAGGGTTAAGGGAAAGTCAAGCTGATTCACCACTATTTTGGATTCCCCTATCCTTAGAAGCCTATCGCCATCCCATTGAAGAAGCAGTAAAGCGCTATGGTTTACAAGCTAAGGTGGTTGCTGGTCAAACCAAGGAAATCTTGGCTGCTGCTGATTTAGCCATTACCAAGTCAGGTACAGTGAATTTGGAACTAGCACTACTAGATGTGCCCCAGGTGGTTTTCTACCGAGTTAATCCCTTTACCTACTGGCTTGCTCGCACCTTCTTGAAGTTTTCGATTCCCTTCATGTCTCCCCCTAACTTGGTAGTAATGCGTTCGATTGTGCCGGAGTTGTTACAAGAGCAAGCCACACCAGAGAATATTGTCCGGCAATCTTTAGAACTACTTTTTAATCAAGAACGGCGTCAGCAAACCCTGAAGGATTATCAGAAAATGCGCCAGTTATTGGGTGAAGTAGGCGTATGCGATCGCGCTGCTAAGGAAATTTTCCAACTAATAAGCTAAGTGGTCAAAGGCTAATGGCACCTCAAGTAGCGTGCGCGTAGCGCATATGCTTACAATCCTGCTAATTCCAGACAAATTCCAAGTCTAAGACAAAGCCAGGTAAAACATCTTCTCCCGATAATGTTTTGGGAGATTTCAACACCTCTACAGCTTGATGGATTCGATAAATTTCAACCGTCTTATGATTAGGGTCAATTAACCAACCCAAACCCAGTTGATTATCAATATAATCCTGCATTTTTTGGCGTAACGGTTCCATATTGTCACTCTTTGAACGCAACTCCATTACAAAATCAGGACAAAGGGGTGGGAAAGTTTCTTGTTGTTCAGGGGTTAATGCATTCCATCGTTTTTGAGTAACCCAAGCTGCATCAGGAGAACGAATTGCCCTATTGGGAAGTCGAAAAGCAGTAGAGGAGTTAAAAGTAACCCCCAGTTTGGTTTGGCGATTCCATAACCAAAGTTGTCCTTCTATATCAATGTTGCGTTTTCCAGTATTCCCCCCAGTGGGTGGCATAACAATTAATTTACCTGTAGCACTACGTTCTAAGCGCAAGTCTCGATTAGCACTAGCAAGTTGTTCAAACTGCTCGTCAGTAACTCTGAGGCTGGGAGGAATGTTGATCGGAAGGGTATTCATGAATCAATCTCAAGTTATCCCTTATAGATATATCTAGCAATTGCTTCGCAATTAAGACGAATCGTTGTCTTGCCTGGGACAACCCAAGTAAAGTTTAACAAAATCTTCCGCTGCTGCTGGATTAATCTGATACAGTGCATCCCGAAGTTGAATCACCATCTCAGCGCCTGGATCTCTAATTTCATTCACCCAACGGTATATATTTGAACGCCCAATTCCCATCAGCACAGCGACTCGATTCTGGCTGATGCCGTAGCTTTCTAATACTTGTTTGAGGGCTTTGCCTGCTTTTCCCATGCCTCAAATTCTGTCATTTACTCAGGACTGAGTAAATGGCACCAAATGGACTACAATGAGGACGACTAATTGTAGTCCATTCGGTAACAATAAGAAGGTAACTTCCCATGTCCAACAACTTTCTACCAGAACCGGAAGAAACTGCCTCGGTACCAGCCTCCGAGCCTACTCCCACACCACCTCAACCCAAGCGAGAACCTGTGCAAATCCTAGTCATTGGTTCAAGTAACAGCATCACCAAAATCATCCACACCCAATACAAACTCGGTTTTGCTGAAATCAGCGAATGGAGTCCCTTAATGCCTGCTTCCATTCCCGGTAAACAGATGCGTGCTCTTACTCGCTACGTTTCTACCAATTAACCTCCCTCTTCACCATAAGGGCAACTTAGCATGAGGTTAACTTCCCAAACAACAAAAAAAACTAAGCACGACCACTCAATTGCAAAAGCCTAATTTCTACAACCTCTTCATAAAGCCTTTCGAGCTGAGTAATATTCCCACTTAAGGTATAGCGCTCTAGAACCCTTGCCCTAGCTTTGTGACCAAGCAAAGTAGTCCAGTCTCTGTGGTCACGCAATAGGGGCAATAGGGTTTTCAGTTGGGATGTCACCCCATGGGTATTGAGAATTACCCCAGCACCATCCTCTAACACTTCCCCATCAGCTCCAGCATCTGTGGCTACACAAGCCACACCACAAGCCATGGCTTCCAGTAATGATAAGGACAGCCCTTCCAATAGAGAAGGTAAAATAAACACATCCGCTGCCCGCAAAATCTCAATCCGTTGTTGCTCGGAAGCCACAAATCCTAGCCAAATGACATTTTGTTCTTCCCCATAAAATGGTTTCAATGAGGCTAATAACGGTCCATCACCAGCAATCACTAGCTTGCTGGATTTACCCAGGTTACAGTGTTTCCAGGCTCGCAGCAGCGCTTCCACATTTTTTTCCGTAGCAATGCGACCTTGATAAACAAATAGCCGTTCCGCTTTGAACTCGGATGCAAACTCAGAGGTACACTGGGAGTATCCTGGAGAATATTTCTGGACATCAACTCCATTGGGAATCACTGCTAGCTTGTGATCAGGAACCCCAACCCGGCTTAGGACATCCCGTTGGAGTTGAGAAAAGATAATCACTCGGTCGTAGTGGGCGAGAAACGGCGCATAAACTTGATAGGTCAGCAATTGGGTTCCCGATTGCAAATTGCGTCGTTTACCATCAAAGGGCGGATGGAAGGTCGCCACTAGGGGTAAATTGAGTTCGGTACAGATTTCCGGTAACAGGAAGTCTAAAGGAGATAAAGTTAAGGAAGCATGAACCAGATCAGGTTTGAGCTCCTGTAGCGATCGCTTCAAAACCTTACTGGCGGTTAGGGTTGGAATGGTATACATCTGAGACTTGTACAAGCAAGGCAGTGGTACCTCCTGACAACCCCACCAAGTCCGGTCCTCTTCTTCTTGGGCAAAGTGGAGGAAACTGACCTGGTAGCCCCGGTCGAGCAGAGCATTGGTCACTTCTCGATTGTAGGTGACGTTACCACAAAAAGGGGATTTTTTTCCGAGCCAGGCGATATGCATTCCGGTTGGTAGTTAAGTCTCTATTGATGACGTTTATTTAAATTATTTAATCTATTACCGGAAATATACCAGTTTAAGAACCCACCTAAGAACACAAGTGCTGCTAAACCAAGAAATACAGGTTGTAAACCCAACCAAGTTTCTGCGATCCCCGCTAAGGCTAATGGTAAACTCAAGGCGATATTAATAGCGTTGTTTTGTAGTCCGAAAACTTTGCCCCGCATCTGTTCTGGTGTTTCTGCCTGGATGGTAGTCTGCATCGGGATACCCACCAAAGCCCCAAACCCCCCCAATACCATTGTCATCAGTAAAGCCAGCCAGAGATTGTTAGTGAATAGGGACAACCCTACTAAGGCTACTCCCATACCTACAGAACCAGACAGACTTAAATCTACATAGGAGGTGTCATCAAACCAGTTTCCTAGGATTGCTGCACTAATCGCCATCCCAATTCCACCTGCTGCTAACAAGAAGCCAAACTGGGAAGCGGTGATCCCAGGTAGGTTTTCCGCGAGTCTTACCGCCAGAACGGCTAAAGCAGCAAAAACGGAAAACAGAATAACTTGTTGAATCATAGCATTGCGGACATTTCGATGGTGTTGTACGTAACGCAGACCATCGGCAATGTCTGCCCACACATAAGGTTGCTCAGCCTTAGACTTTGCCCGATTTTCACCCGTTCTCAGTAACAACAACACTAATCCTGCGATCGCATAAGACCCTCCTACCAAAACTTCTTTCCCCAAGTACACGCCGAAATGTAGCTGAGCTCCCAAGCTATCCGCTAAGGCTAACAACGGTTCACCCACAGCAAAACCAATGATTAAGGAAGCCATCATGGTTGTAGTATATAGGGAGTTGGCCGACAGTAGGTGGTGCGGTTTCACAATCAAGGGAATTACCGCTTGTTCTGCTGGGGCAAAAAATTGGGTCAGGGTAGAGACTAGAAATGTAATCACTAATAAGACGTAAAAGCCGAGTGGCACATTGGAGACTGATGTCCAGCCTTGAGTAAAGGACAACAACCCAGGCACTAACAACACCAGTGCGCCTCGCAACAGATTGGTTAGCACCAGCACATCTTTTTTTGACCACCGATCCACATAGACGCCAGCCAAGGAACCAAATAGAACTGCTGGGATGGTAAAGGCAATCATGATAGCTGATACCCAGCCACTGATAGTTTGATCAGCGTCTTGAAAGCGACTG
>NZ_JAAHGN010001360.1:0-1651 GCF_010672485.1 Moorena sp. SIO2C4
TAAGACAGGTGCGGACGCAGGTTCCGCACACAGCCCCTCCCCATGAGCGACTGCATCAAGACAGGGCAGTTAGGACATGACAAAAGTCTCACACCCTTTGTAAGCGCAAGAGTTTGACTTGTGACTTGTGACTTGTGACTTCTCCTAAACTAGTCAGCTATCTGCTGATAAATCACAGCAGATAGCTGATAGCAATACCTAGAATTTGTACCTAGTATTTTTACTTAGAACTTAAAGGTGGTACGGATGGCTCCAACCCAAATCGTATCATTGCCTTCATCGTGATTAGGATTGAAAATCACGTAGGCTCCTGGAGTAATCAGGATGTTCTTGCTAATGGGGAATTTGTACTGTGCCTCAACCAGGTAGGAAGTATCTTCATCTTCTTGTTCGGTACCATCAATTTCGGTAGCCTTAGGTGGCACACCCCCGGCAATACTGAACACAGCTCCCTCTTTGCCTAAATCAATGAAAGACAGGGTGGCTAGCCAAGTGAAGATGTCAGCATTGTCACCTTCTTCTACCGTACCATTATCATCTTCTGCTTCAGCATCAATATAACCAAACCAACCGCCGATGTGAATTTGTTCGGTCAGGCGCAAACTGGCTTGTGCTCCTAAGCGATTGGCAGAGGTAGCCGTATTACCGAATGGTTCCTGGGCCAGTTCACTACCAGTGCTACCCGAAAGATTGACACTGTCTCCTGGCTGGTAACTACGGACGTAGGTCAAAGATAGATCCAAATTATCAATGGGGGAAATACCCAGTTGAGCACCAGCGCTATAGGCACCATTGAACAATCCTAAGCCCTCACCGGGATTAGAAGCATCACCATCATCAGCCAAATAAAGTACTGATAGTTTCAAGGCATCACTAAATTTATAGGTGAAACCGCCACCAGTTCCGGTTACTCCCCGATGAGTTAGGGGGTTACGGCGGATAAACCGGGATAAGCCACCACTGCCACTGCTTGCCAGGATGGGGTTGGTCGGGTTGAAAATGTCATGCAAGTCCAGGCCAGTGGTTCCCACATAAGCCCTTAATTTCTTACCAATGGGGAAGCGGTAGTGCAATTCAGTAATTTCCACATCGTTGCCACCACCGGCATCATGACCCAAGCGAGCCATGTCGGTACCAGTCACACTACTGAGCCTAGTAAAGTTCCCTGCCTGCAAACGAGTTCTCAACCGGTCTTTACCGGTGAAACTGGTATCGAAGTTCAGACGTACCCTGTTGCTGAAGGTAATGTTTTCATCAATGCCTTCCTGAGCTTCTTCGTCATCATCATCGTCTTCGTCATCTCCATCTAATCGCCTTTCTTCAGCTTCAGCTTGTTCTTCCCCAAAGGCACCAGCAAAGGTAAACAGAACTTCCCCTTTGAGTTTGGTGGTGGTGGAGAACTGATGGTCTTCTAGGAAAGCCACCCGACCTTCTAAGTTATCCACCCGTGCCCCTAGGGTAGCCAGTTCGGCTTCAAACTCTTGAATCAGCCGTTGCAGGGTTTCCAAGTCTTCCCTGGTAATAAAGTCCGCTGTGCTCGCCGCAATTAACCGCTCAATCTGGTTCAAGCAAGCATTCAAACCAGCCGCAAACTCATAACGGGTAGTTGCCCGGTTTCCACGGAATGTGCGGTTAGGATAACCAGCAATAA
>NZ_JAAHGN010001361.1:0-1650 GCF_010672485.1 Moorena sp. SIO2C4
TGGGGACTGCAAGCAATAAGCCCCATTAAGTTTACGTAGTTTGACTATTCCCTGCTGATATTCTTCCAGGCGACAGCAAACCACCCCACGGCGTTGGATGTTTTGCTTGAAAAACTGATTAATTTTGGTGACGCACAGCCGTTGACGGGGTATGCCTAACTCGTCTAAACCATCGAGAAGGGGCAGTATTTCATGGTTTTCCAGCCATTTTTGGCTAATTTTTTTGTCAATGCTGTGAATGCTCTTGAGTTGAGCAACTAACCATTGATCAATCGGTTGCTGATCATTTTTCCAGGCAGAAAGCTCGAAGATGATCGGGACCGGTGCAGCATTATTCTGTTCTGCTTGCTTAACTAAATCCTCTGCTAGTCTTAGTAAAGTGGTGGTTTTTCCAGACCCTGGTTTCCCTAAAATGAGTAGCCGACCGTTGACATCTGGCCGTTCCAATACCTCCATTGCTGAGGTTTTAGGCGGTAAGGGAATTACTTTCTGTCGCTCAGCACGTCCTACCGCCCCCTTGCTCTCCTCCATGGGTAATTCCAGATACAGATTAATCTCTAACTGGTCTCGGTGCAGAGAATCCTGGAGTCGAATTGTTACCTCCTGCTTAACTTCTTTGAGTAACTTTTTGCGATTGCAACTAGCAGCATACTGATCACGGTCGAGCCAGGCAATTAGCTTACGTTGTAATTCTGTCCAAAGGGGAGCTGGCACATGTCTTCGCTGCTCGCGATGATCATTGTAATCACCCTCGACATACACACTTTGGTCATTAACATCAGTCTCGCGGTAATTACGTCCTGTCTTAATTTCACGCTCTGGCCGCTTTCGTTCTTCAGTCACGACTGTAAATCAAGCTAGGGTGATCGAGGTGTAGTCTGGTGTTAAGATTGCTGAGTTTGCTGCCAATCTTGCAGCGCACCGATAACAAAACTAGCAGCCGGATGGTTCAGCAGTTGCTCAACAGCACTGACACCTCCAGCTTTCAAGGCACTGAGTACTCTATTACTCAAATCAGGATTAGTTTGAATCTGCTTAAATGCTGCTGCTGCCACCTTCATCTTTCCAGTGGTAGTATCGGTAGGGTAAGTTTTACTTAAGGTCTCTAGTAATTCTTGAATCTCTGCCGCAGCTTCCGCGAGGTTTTGTTTTTGCTCTGGGTTATTGTAGTAATCGCCCTCGACGTAAGTACCTTGGTCGTTGTTGTAGGTTTCTCGGTAATCTCTACCTGTTTTATGGTAATTCTTACTTTCATGGTAATCCCTACCAGCTTGAATATGGCGATCGCCACTCATACCTAATTTCTCCTTAGCCCCTCACGGTAAAGCCAATCCTATATCCCTTTTCAGCCATGAGCACCCTCTATCCTGTAGAAATGGGAGTATTGGGTGTATTATAGCTAGATTCGTAAGAGATTGACTGAATGTCAACTCCGTGAACCAGCCAGAAGAAGGCTACTGCCAAGAAAGAAGGTTTTACTGCCCATCTGCTCACTAATCAAGTGGAACGGGCATCTTGCCGTAGAACAGGCATCTTGCCTGTTTCATTTTCCGGCATCTTGGTGGAATGGGCATCTTAGTGGAATGGGCATCTTAGTGGAATGGGCATCTTAGTGGAATGGGCATCTTAGTGGAATGGGCATCTTGGTGA
>NZ_JAAHGN010001362.1:0-1649 GCF_010672485.1 Moorena sp. SIO2C4
ACAGGTAATTTAACCGCTGGTCGTGTCGGTATTGGCATCACAAATCCTACTGAAAAATTAGAGGTGGCTGGAACAGTTAAAGCCACTAGATTTGAAGGGGATGGTTCTGGTTTAACTGGGATTAGTGGCGACGGACAGTGGCAGACATTATCTGGTAACAATATTCGCTACAATGGCGGTGTTTTGGTTGGTAATTACCTTCTCCCTAGAACTAATGAATCGAAAGAAAGAGGAGTATCCGGTGCCAGCTTCGCCATAACAGAAACAGTAAATAAGATTCCGCGATGCTACGGTGTTAGGGGTCATTTCCAGGGTTTTCTAACTTCTATCCTTGTAAAAGATGAAAAACATCCAGACGACGAAATTATAGTTAAAGATGAGATTAAGGACACCACAGATGATAGTTTTGAAGCTAAGATTTCAAGTTTAGGAGTAATTACTCCAGAAAACAGTCCTGAGTCTGTGAAACCTGGGGATTTTCTTGAACAGCGAACTGAGATCTCTGTAGAGGCAGTTGATACCATTGAAGGGACTACTGATCGACCTATTGATACCATTGAAGGAGACAAATCTCCACAGCCAATTCCAAAGCCAGGTTTTTTTAAATCTGGATATGGTGGCTATTTCACTGCTATCAATGGTGGGGCATCTACTGTCTACGGAGTTTACGGTGAAGTAACAGGTCGTCAAGGAAGTAACTCCTTTGGTGTTTACGGTAAAGCTACAGGTGCTGGCAACAATTATGCTGGCTACTTCAATGGTAGAGTGCATGTAACAGGTAATATAACAGCTAACAATCTCCAACAAAAATCCTCACGACAGTTCAAAAAGAATATTAATACCCTGGCAATAGAAGACGCCATAGAAACCCTGGAAGGACTCAATCCCGTCCAATTCAGCTATAAAGAAGATGACCAAAAAGAAACCCACATTGGATTTATTGCGGAAGATGTGCCGGATTTAGTAGCAAGTCGCGATCGCAAAACCCTCAGTCCGATGGATATCGTAGCGGTTTTAACTAAAGTGGTGAAGGAGCAAAACAATACTATTTCTTTGCTAATGGAAAAGGTAAAAAATTTGGAACAGAAAAGTCAGTCTAGCGCTTTTTAGCCTAATCAGCTAAACAGAATTTTTTACTTCTTCCCTATTCCCTGCTCCCTGCTCCGAAGTCCCTATTCCCTATTCCCTGCTCCCTATTCCCTATTCCCTGCTCCCTGCTCCCTAAAACCAATAATTTTTACCATACCCAATTTAAAACTACGATAATAGCCATAATGACAGATATACAACGTCCCAATTACTTTACTGCCCAGTTTCTAGTAGAAAAAGACTTTAACGATGAGCAAGCCTACCATCGTGACATGCGCCTGCGTCACAATCGTTTACTCCATAACTGGGGTGTGGTGGCAGGATTAGAAGTAACCAAAACCGGGGATAAAAAAATTGCGGTTAGTGAGGGCATGGCCATTGATAAAGATGGTCGAGAAATTATTGTTTTACCCAATTCTCTTGTACCGAAAACCATTAACTTAGATGGATTACCACTCAATACAACTATTGAAATTACCATCATCTATCAGGAAATTCAGGATAAGCCTTACCTAGTCGGTAAGGCTTATCCTGAATTTCCTGATAGATGATGGTAATTA
>NZ_JAAHGN010001363.1:0-1643 GCF_010672485.1 Moorena sp. SIO2C4
TTCAAAATCTATCTCAGTCTTTAGTTCAATCAATGAGTGTTCTGACACAGCCTGTTCCAGGATATTTTTAGGTAAGGAAAAGTAATTTGCACTTTTCAGGAGAGTTGTCAAGGTCGATATCAATTTAGTTTCCCTCTCACTCTTCTGATCTGGAGTCAGTTCCTTGATCGACTTGGTGTCAGCATCAGGATTAAAGGGAGCAAAGTTATCCTTTAAATTCTCCAGGGTTTCATGGAAGTTAAAATGATAATAGGCTGACAGAATTTCGCAAAAATCCCGAAACTTCTGGGAGTTGGTAGGGTCAAGTTTTCCATCTTCAAGACAAAGTTCGATCAAATCGGTTCGACGGTAAGGGATAAAGGCTTCCCGGTCTTGATATATAGCCATCATTGTCCCACTAAATTGCTGTATAGTTCACGTTAAAATTATGTTGGTTAGAGAATGAGCACCGGTTAACGAACAAATTGACTGGAGCTATAGTTATTGAGTTACCAGCCAATCCTGGAAAGCTAACAACTCACCAGGACTAAAATTAAAATTTTTTTCTAATCAATCAATGGTCTAAGCTAGAAGCTTCCGAAAAGTTGTTCAGCCTTAGGATTGGAATTGTCTAGGATTGCTTAAATGATGAGTAACTACTATCATCAAAATAACCCACAACCGCCAGACCAGGTTAGTCTGGGTTAGGTTATTATCTAACCACCTAAGCTGTTTCCAACTTTTAGATTGGGAAGTTATTTCAGAATTGATATAATTAATTTGTTGATTTTTGTTAAGTTGAACCAACATTAATTGCTGGCTCGGTTTTTTTATTGTGATCATGTTGCTACAAACTTACCCTTTCCCCCTAACCATAATCAGGTATGACTACACTAGCCAAGTCGGCTTAGTGGGGATGAGGGGGAAAGGTCGATCTGGATTTAAGTTATTAATTTATAGTAGAACCAAGGGTAACCAGCTTAAACAGCAAGAACAAAAATCTTAAAAAAGCTTAATACCCGGTATTGATTGACAAATGACCAAGATTATGCATAGAGGACAAAGAAGCGATCGCAATTTCTGATCGCAATTCCTGAGACAGTGAGCGCTCACTACCTTATTAGTTACAATAATTCAAGCAAATTAACAATAAATAATTCGATAAGATCAAGCATTGACAGCAATTTCTAAATCATTACTGGCAATGCTATCCACATATCTGAGGGACTGGAGTAGTAATCGATTTCATCCACGCGATAGCGACAATCTTTAGCTAGCTGAAGCGGCTTAAACAAGTTTAAACAAACTGAAAAAAATCTTAAGACGTCTCAATAATTGTAAGCTATCAGCTATCAGCTATCAGCTCTCAGTTATTAGCTATTAGCATATGCTTATATCAGGTTCGGATAATTAGTTATAAAAAACTTTATCCCTTGAAACCTTACTCCTTTACTTCTGCCATTCCCCTCCTGGGAGGGGTTAGGGGTGGGTGCCAAATGCCAAATGCCTTGCTTTCGCCCCTAGTATAAGTATTCAACCGGACATGATATTACTAATAATTTGCTAATACCGAGCCCGGTTAACTTCTTATAATTTTTGGCTTTTCGTGACTTGAAAGTTAACAATTTTCAATTTTCAATTTTCAAGTCATGAAAAGCCATGGG
>NZ_JAAHGN010001364.1:0-1641 GCF_010672485.1 Moorena sp. SIO2C4
TAGCTCTTTCAATATCCATTGTTCCATATTTGTGATAATAGATGCCAGAGGCGATTCTAGCCAGAACACACACTTGACTCTTTTTGTCAAGTTTTATGTTAAGAAAGATGTTTATAAAGCATAGCTTTTTAAGGGGGGAGCCATTCTCAAAGTCCTTAATCAGGTGGGAGGCTTCTCAAAGTCCCCCTTTTTTAAGGGGGATTTAGGGGGATCTCCAAGTTTGAAGACAGGCCGGGTGGGGGGCGAAACCATAGCCAGAATCACCAAGCCCTATTTATCAGTGCTTAATCGGTATAGTAAAACCGTTGATCTGACTTAACAGCCATGAAATCATAATTCGAGCTTGCTGTATAAGTGTGGAAGCCCAAAGTAAGCGCCAGAGTTTGACTTCAGACTTCTGACTTCAGACTTCTGACTTCTGTAACTTCTTCCTGTTGGGACTAAGCTTTCATTGTAGAAAACAGTAAAAACACTATTACTACTAGTGAAATTAGGTCATGCAAGACTTTCTAGAATATATGCGGACTCTACAGGTCTCGCAGGAGTTAGATAGACCCACCCAAGCCGAATCAGCCAACAGCTTTTCCATCGCTACCATCCAAAGTCTGGGTTCTCCCCAGCAAATTCCCCATTATGCCCGAAATCATGCTCTACTCCAGCATCCCTGGTTGCTGAGTTTCCAAAATCCACCGTTAAGGCACACTCACCTAGAGGATTTATCCACTACTGATCAAAAATTAGGAGTCTTAGTTGCTGATCATCCCCGATTATCCGGTTTAATCAGGGAAACTGGCGTAAGTCGTAACCTAGAAACTTGGCTCAAGCAGCGTTATCTGATCAGTTGGTGCTTCCCCAATTGGCTGACTGCTGTTGCTTCTAAGTTACCTACACCCCAAACCCGAATCCCTTTATTAAAGAATCTCTATGAAGAACACGGATTATCGGGGAAACCTGGCCATAGCAAACCCCATCCTCAAATGTGGCAGCAGTTATTTGAAGAATTATCAGCGATCGCACCAGGTCAGTCCATACCTCTACCAAAGTCATCACAAGAATTATTACCAGGAACCCAACGCTACCTGCAAATCTACACAACTGCTTGCTTCCAATACCCCGCTGCCTTTGGATTGGGGATACTGGCTTTCACGGAATCTATCCTACCCTATGAAAACCAACTGATTTTAGCAGGTCTGAAAAAACTGGGTATTTCCACAAAAGGACAAGAATTCTTTGCCGTTCACTGCGACTGTGATCAAGACCATGCTGAGGAAATCTTAGATGTGATTGAGCAGACCGCTAATTCTCCCCAAACCCTTTGGCAAGTATGGCAGGGCGTGGCCATGGCAGTAAGAGCTCGTCAGGGATTTTACGATGATTTGGATCGAGAATTGGTACTGCTGCGTCAAGACACTGTTAAATCCAGTAAAGGTTGAGGACTTTGGCTATTGATAAAGTCATCCCCCTGGTGCTTTTCATTGCTATTGGTTATGCGCTGAAAGGGAAATTTCAAAAACCTGTAGCAGTTGGTGCCATTAAAACCTTAATTATCAATGCCTTACTTCCTGCTGCTCTATTCCTATCCACGATCAAAATTGATATAAGTCAAGGTTTACTTTCTCTACCGGCTTTCGGACTTGCTAT
>NZ_JAAHGN010001365.1:0-1636 GCF_010672485.1 Moorena sp. SIO2C4
TCGGGAATCGGGAATCGGAACCCACCCCTAACCCCTCCCAGGAGGGGAACGGGAATCGGGAATCGGGAATCGGGAATCGGGAATCGGGAGAAGAGTGTGGGGAGAGGGGGAAGTTTGGGGAGAGGGGGAAGTGTGGGGAGAACTAAGAAGTAGTTTTCGATGAAGTTGGTATAGCTTTGATCATACTTATGTTGATCATACTTATGAGGTAGATTCAATTTTCTTACCCCGACTCCCGACTCCCTCGGTGCGCTTTCCGTAGGCGAATTAAATTCGCCACGGGTCGCACCGCTCCCGACTCCCGACTCCCGTTCCCCTCCTGGGAGGGGTTAGGGGTGGGTTCCGACTCCCTCGGTGCGCTTTCCGTAGGCGAATTAAATTCGCCACGGGTCGCACCGCTCCCGACTCCCGACTCCCTGATACTTTAGCTGATCGAGTGCCTCAAACCCTCAATTTGTTTTTGTGGAAAGTATATTTTGGATCCTAAACATTTATGTAAAATATTCTTGCAATAATTACATTTGAGGTCAGATTAAAGTTAAATTAGATACAAAACTAACTGACTACAGGTTTTATAGAACTAAATCTATGACATTATTAACTACTAATCAAGTTCTTAAACAACTTAAGCAAGGACTGTCGTTACAGAAAGCCGAGCTGAGTCATATTGATTTACAGGGCTTGAATCTAGATAAGGCTGACTTTGCCCATGCCTACCTACGTAATGCCAATCTCTCGGGAGCGTCTTGTCAAGAGACAGACTTTACTCAAGCCAATCTCAGCTGGGCAAACCTATCGGGAGCTACTCTGGTTTATGCCCGACTTTCAGGAGCTCAACTGAATCGTGCTGGTTTGGAGGGGGCGAATCTCCGAGGGGCTTGTGCAACAAAGGCTAAGCTGTGTGGGGCAAAACTAGATGGGGTTGAGGCTTCCTTAGCTCAGCTGCAAAAGGCTGATTTGAGAGAAGCAACTGGGAAAGGGATAACCTTTATCAATGCCAATCTCAAGATGGCGAATTTAGGAGCTGTGAATTTCCCTGAGGCTAATTTCAGTGGAGCAAGCCTTGATATAGCTAGCTTAGAGGCAGCTAACTTAATGGATACTAAGTGGGTTGGTGCTGATTTGGAACGAGCCAATTTAAGCCGTGCTAGTTTAGTCAGAGCAGATTTAACCTCTGCTAATCTGATTGTTGCTAATCTCAGAGCTGCTGATTTGACCGAGGTGATTTTGCGTGGTGCTCAGTTGCTGGAGTCAAGTTTGGAAAATGCCTTATTAAAGGATGTTGATTTAACTGAAGCGTCTTTATTTTCTGCGAATTTAGAAGGCGCTCGCTTATCTAATATTAATCTTAAAAATGCTGATTTACAGTACGCTAATTTAGAGAATACTATTTGGAATGGTGTTGATTTTTATAACTGCGAGGTAGCAGGTGCGGTGTTTACTGATGCTAAGGGCTTAAGTGCTCAACAGTGCCAATGGCTGAAGAAAAATGGCGCGTTGAATGTTCCTTGTGGGTAACAGCAACCTAAGCTATCAGCTATCAGC
This sequence comes from Moorena sp. SIO2C4, assembly GCF_010672485.1. NCBI lineage: Bacteria > Bacillati > Cyanobacteriota > Cyanophyceae > Coleofasciculales > Coleofasciculaceae > Moorena > Moorena sp. SIO2C4. The sequence continues at coordinate 1,546 of NZ_JAAHGN010001365.1, forward strand.
GGTCAGCGGTCAGCGGTCAGCGGTCAGCTATCAGCGGTCAGCTTTTAGCTCACGCTACTTGAGGTGCCGTCAGCTTATTTTATTCAAAAGA
>NZ_JAAHGN010001366.1:0-1634 GCF_010672485.1 Moorena sp. SIO2C4
TCCAGGAAAGAAAGGCTTTCCAAAGTTCCAGAAAAACTGCCGATCGGTTGAATATAAGCAGTCAGGTTGGAAATTATCTCCCGACAAAAAGTCGATCGTATTCAGTGATAAAAAAGGGATCGGAAAGCTCAAGCTCAAAGGTAAATGGGACTTATGGCGCTTCGACAAGAAGCAAATAAAGAGGGTTCGGATAGTACGTCGGGCTGACGGGTATTACGTTCAGTTCTGTGTTTCAGTTGTAAAACACGAAAAACTCAAACCAAGCGGAAACACTGTTGGCCTGGATGTCGGACTAAAAGAATTTTATACAGATTCCGACGGGAATTCCGAGCCTAATCCAAGATTTTATCGAACAGGAGAGAAACGGCTGAAATTTTATCAGCGGCGAGTTTCCCGAAAAAAGAAAGGCTCTGCCAACCGAAAAAAAGCCATCAATAAACTAGGCAGGACACACCTAAAAATAAGTAGGCAGCGTAAAGAACATGCTAAGAGACTGGCACGTTGCGTAATCCGATCTAACGATTTGGTCGCCTATGAAGATTTGAGGGTTAAGAACCTGGTTAAGAACCATTGTCTTGCCAAGTCTATTAATGATGCAGGTTGGTATCAATTCAGGAAATGGTTGGAGCATTTTGGTAAAAAATTCGGCAGGATAACTGTTGCAGTCAACCCCGCCTACACTAGCCAGAGTTGCTCTGAGTGTGGCGAGGTAGTGAAGAAATCTCTGTCAACTAGGACTCACACTTGCAAGTGTGGGTGTCAGCTAGATAGAGACCACAACGCCGCCATAAACATACTCCAAAGAGCCTTGAGTACGGTGGGGCACACCGGAACTTGGGTCATCGACCCGAACTCTTGTGGAGATTTAGCCTCTACTCTTCTTGGTTCCGACCAGGTTGAGCAAGCCGAATCTATGAAGCAAGAATCCCCGCGTCTTTAGACCGGGGAGTGTTAAAATACTCGTGAATTAGGGTCAATACTGCTTTGGTCATGAGGGTGCATCTATCTTACTTGATCTGATTTGTAAAGTATATTTCTAAGGGTCTGAGTCTCGTCAGGGAAAAAACATCAAACAGCATTTAACACAAAAAAATAGCAAATTCACAGCAATTAGGGAGCTTGATAACTACTTTATCTATGTCTGAACCATCAATTACCGTTACAGTCAAGCTTTTTGCTGCCTATCAAGAAACCTATGGCTTGCCAGAACTCCAGTTAGGATTTCCTCCTCAAACATCAGTATCAGCGGTGCTAGACCGTTTACTGAGTGAACACCCAGAGCTGGAGCAATGGCGTGAAGTGACCCGCTTTGGCATCAATCTGCAATTTGTTCCCCCCGATACCCCCTTGCAAGATGGGGATGAAGTGGTTCTGATTCCTCCTGTGAGCGGTGGCTAATCGATTATTGTGCCTGCAAGCCTTTTGCCTCCAAGGGCTGTGTTTCTAGAAAAACTCAGAAAAATTGACTGATATGTAGGGTTGCTTCACCATGATCAGGAATCCAGGATACCCACTGGTCTTCTGAAATCTGGCACAGCAGTAGCGCTTCATCAAAGCTATAGGGATTAGGTAGCTCTAACAGACTTACCCAAGTGCCAGGTTGGAACGCTTCCTGGGACTGATCTAAGTTGGGA
>NZ_JAAHGN010001367.1:0-1633 GCF_010672485.1 Moorena sp. SIO2C4
ACTTCCATACCGTTTCCTTGATAGTCAGCCCAGAGTTTTGGATGTTCAAATAGCTGAATCTTCAGTAGTGGTAGATAGGTAACCAAGCGTTGCCAAATTACTCGTGCTATGTTTTCGGTAGTAGGTACTATCCCCACACAGGTATCTACTGGTCTCTAGGGCTCGATCAATCTTATCCAAGGTTGTGAATAGCTGGTCGCAAGCTTTCTCATAAGCCTCTTGGGTCTGGGCAAAACCGCAGCGATAGACTCCATTATTCACAGCGTGGTAGATAGTCTCATTCCACACATCAATGGTTTCCTTCAGTTCCTCTGGATAAAGGTCTAGGGTAGGATTAGTAGCGAACTCATTGAACTGTGAGTTCAGGATTACTATAATTTCTGCACTCTCATTGTTGACAATGGTTTTGCTCTGTTTATCCCACAGCACTGGAACTGTGCAACGACCGTTGTAGCCTGTTTTTGCCAGCTCGTAAAGCTCAGGAAGCGTGTCGCAGCCTTCCTGCTGCTGATTAAATACCCAAATCCCCTGATTGGAAGAAGGAGAGGCAATGAATACCGGTATTGAGTCTTGGAGTCCTTTGAGTGCCCTTACCACTAGAGTGCGGTGGGCCCAAGGACAACCGAGTCCTACATAAAGACAGTAGCGTCCTGCTTCCGGTTGGTAAGGATTCTCTGCTTCTGTCCCAATAAAATTCCTAAACTCGCTGGCAGGGCGAATGTACTCTCCAGAATTATTCCGTGGAGCCAGCTTCGACATCATCATTTGCCAGAGAGTTGTCCAGACAAACTTTCCCAACCTGATGATCAGTGTTGGGGGGAGTGACTTGCCTTTTTTCTTAGTTTCAGCAGCTCCGGTCATGTTGGGAATTTAGTAAGACATCTCTAAGATACCAACAAATTCTGACCAGTGGCCTGATTACCCTAGTAGTGCTGAAAAAGAACCCTAACTTACCGTGTTGAAGTCAGGGCTCTTTTTCAGTCAAATCTTCCGGTTTTCCCAACCAAACTACTCCGGTTTAGCTAGCTCTCTCCCTTTGAATTATCCTCTGAATCGATCTTTGGTACCCAATTAGGAGTTTCTGACCCTTCCCAACCAGCAGGACGTTTAGAGTTGTACCAGGCAATGGAGCCAATCACAACTGCTGCCACAAAACCCACAACATACACTAGGGTAAACCACAAGGGAAAACTGCCTGCTTCCATCAATACATACATAGCCGGTTTAGATTTTCTGGTATTTCCGTTATCGTACCATCCAGCCTGATGGCTTCGATAGCTTAAGCTATCAGCTATCAGCTTTCAGCCATCAGCTATCAGCTATCAGCTATCAGCTTTCAGCTATCAGCTTTCAGCTTTCAGTATTGAGCTATCAGCTTTCAGCTTTCAGCTTATGGCTTAGGTCACAGGGTCGAAGCCTGTGCCACAAAGCTGTTCGCGCAGCGTGGGCCAAAAGCCCACGGCTGATGGCTGACCGCTGACCGCTGACCGCTGACCGCTGACCGCTGACCGCTGACCGCTGATGGCTGACCGCTGACCGCTGACCGCTGATGGCTGACCGCTGACCGCTGACCGCTGACGGCTAACAGCACCTACTTTCTAGCTGCTGGGGGAGCTAACGGACCTCCTGCTGG